>JACROM010000004.1 GCA_016214445.1 Microcaldota archaeon | reverse complement strand
TGAGCCTCATTGAAGAAGAACGCAGGGGGTTACTTAAGGTGGGAAATATTTTCGGGACTATACATTCAACAACCGGAACGAAAGCCTTTTCAACAAACTCGCAGAAATACTAGTAAAAGTTGGTAGCACGAACTAGGGTATTACCAAAAGTTTTTTTTTTCCTGATGGAAATCAAGCAGGACCTCCAAGCGAACCCTGAAGAGAAACTGGCGGAGGCCGAGAACGACGAGAAAGTAAAGCAAGAGGCGGTGCAGAAACTGCTGGACCAACTTGAGTTGAACGATGTTACCAAGAAACGCTTGGAGGTAAGCAGGCGGTTCGGTTACTCCAAGAACCTGCGAAAGGAGGTCGGGTTTTTCGTTATCTATGCCATCGAAGGCGTGCAAAAGGAAATCGCGCGCCGCTTAGGCCTCACCTTGGCGCAAGTCAGGTATTTCCTTCCAGAGGAAATCAGCGCCGCATTGGAAGGAAAACGATTGGACGTAGACCTCGCAAACAAGCGGCGGGTCTTTTGCATCTACCTGTACGACCACGGAAAGCACCGCATATTGACAGGCAATGAAGCAGTCGTGCTTGCGGAAACACTTAGGAAACCCGAACGGGACTTGAGCGTTTCCGAACTTAAGGGGCAGTGCGCTTGCCCCGGCCAAGCAAAAGGAAGGACTCGGATAGTGATGAGCGCTGAAGATGGCGGGAAAATGCAGAAAGGCGATGTTCTGGTATCGTTCTCCACCAACCCAAACATGGTGCCTGCGATGAAGCTCGCGTCAGCTATAGTCACAGACGTGGGCGGCGTGACGTGCCACGCCGCTATAGTGTCGAGGGAACTCAAGATACCTTGCGTCATTGGAACAAAAATAGCGACAAAGTGGCTGAAGGATGGGGATTTGGTTGAAGTGGATGCTACTCGCGGTATTGTTCGCAAGGCCTAGTTCGGGGGAGGAGGCGAGCAGTTGGAAGCGATCGATGCTCCCAGCATCGATCGCAAAGCTCCGACTCGCCTCGACCCCTCCTACTAGCGCAAACGAACGGCCGCCAATGCAACAACCAGCACAATCGGCAGGAAGAGCCAGTCGAAACAGGCAGGCGGAGGGGAGCCGGCTGAAACCGGTGCGTTGACTGAAACAATCCGCCTTGCGGACGCTGCGGGATGTTCAGGTTCGCCGGAGAAGGCGGCTTCGATTGGCTGTACGCCGACGCTGGGCGAAAGTGAAACCGAAGCGAGGCCGCGGGAGTCTGTCTGCCTCGTAACTACTTCATTTTCCGTCGAGAAACGAAGGGTTCTTCCGGGAAGGGGCGAGCCCAACGCATTGGTTAAGAGCGCTTTCGCCTCGATGGTTTCGCCTTCATTGATTCCTTCAGAGGAGACGTTAAGCTTCAGCATGGAAGAATCGTAGGTTGTCACGCTGGCTTGCTTGTAGCGGATGTTTCCAAAAGAGTCCTGGAACGCAAAGGAGTAGTTGTGCTGGCCGACGTTGGTGTCCTTGAACCTGATTTTAACTGCTTCGCTGAAAACAGACGAATCCAAAATGTTTTTTTCCAGCGGGAGCGAGGCGAAGTTCTCGTCAACCGGGAAAGCGCGGACTCGCTGGACGCCAAAACCGTCTTCTTCCATACCAAAGGAAAGCTTCCTGTTTGAAGCAACGCGTTCACCGTCTATCTCCAAATTCCACGACGCAATCGAGGAGTTGGAAAAGAGGAAGAAGTCTGCAAACGGCATGCGCAGGGAGCGTTTTTCGAAAAACGGCGAGAACAGCAATATTTCGCCTGAAGTGTTCACGATTTCGTACGACAAAGTGCTTGAAGAGGTTTCATAATGGAAAACGCGGTTGGTGTGGACTTCCTCTATTGTCTTCAGGTTCCAGCAGCCGTAAATGTTGCACTCGACCCTGCAAACTGCGGTTTGGTTTATTTCCAGGTACTTGGGCCGAAGCACTGCCGAAACCCAGGCGTTCAAATGCTTTCCCTTTGCGAGTTCCTGTTCGGTGAAAGGCAAAAACCAGAGGCGGTCAAGGTACTGGCGGCTCCGCGTTTCTCCGTCAAGGGAAGCGTAGCCTATGAGGTTGCCCTCATCGCCCGCGTACCTCATCACCGTTCGTTTGCCTCCGCAGTAGGAGGTGTCGCCCCACGAGAATTCTTGTCCTACGGCGTAACCGTAACCCCACAAGAGCCGCGGAGAAAGGGAAGGGTCGATTTTCCCGGAAACCGAAGGGTAAACCTCGAATGCGGAGACTCCGAAAAAATAAAGCGGGTCATAGGCGGAAGGCGAGCGGTTTTCCGCGTTGAAAATGTTCTGCCTCAAGCCCATGAAACTGGAGGCAAGGGCATCGTTGTTCTGCGCAACCTCGCCAAGCGGAACAATTTGGAAGAAGGAGGACGCGAGGCCGAAGAACATCAGTAAAATCAGTGTTTTGGGGAGCAGAAAACTTCACCTTTGCGTTCCAACCATTTTTTCTTTACCGCGCTCTCAAGTGCCTCATCAAGCGAATGGTCGTCGATGCGCAAAAGAGGGTCTTTGGAGCATAGGCAGTGCTTTATTTCCTCAAGAGTCATGCCGTCGAACTGCTTCATGCTTTCCTGCGAAAGCCTGATTGTCTTGAGAGCGCGCTTTTCCGGCAAATGGAAGAAGACGAACGTTTTTCCGATTTTTCCGGAGAACAGGAAAGCCAAGACGGCGAAAACTGCCGCGAGGACAAGAGAGATTGTTGAAACGGAGAAAAGCGGAGGATTGAAGTTTACGGAAGTGCTTACCGCAACATCCTGAACCCGGAAAACGTACTTGTTTTCGCCTTCCATTGCGCCAGAATCCCTAAATTTCGCGACTCCTTCCCCGTCAGTATAAAAAAGCGTTCCGTTGAGTTCGACTGTCTGGAATCGCAACGGTTCGCCGTCCGAACGGAATTCGGCGTAAAATGTTTTGGTCGCGAAGTCGGAAGAGAGAATGGAAACTGAAAGCTTCCTCACGAGCAGGAAAGAGGATGAAATTGTCCTGTTGCGCGAATCTTTGATGGAAATGACGTGCGGCCCGCCTTCAAGTTTCTCGGACGAAAGCGAAGTGGAAACGAACTGCGAGGGGTTTATGAACGCCAGCGCTGCCTGGCAGGAGTCATCTGCACAAACGCGCAGCTCGCCAGCGTTGTTTTCGAACGAAATCGGAAAATTGGAAGGCCACACTACGCTCGAAGGCGTCCATACTCGCAACTGGGGGCGTCTGACGCTGAAGAAAAAGCGCGAAACATTTTCCCCGGCCATGGAAACGAAACCGGAAGCGGCCTCATCGGCGAAAGGAGTTGAAAAAAATGTTCCGTTGCCTTTGCCCTTGAAGAAAGCGGACGGCTTCATCCAGGAGGCGTTGAGGACGAAGGAGGACACTTCTTCGGCTGCTTTTTCAGGCGTTTGCCAGGATTGGTCGAGGCTTTTTTCGTGCAATGCAACGAAGCCGTTCAGCGTCTTGACGCTCTGCCACTGGCCGGTTTTGTAGAAGGACGTCTTGTATGCGGAAATATCGTATTCGGACTTGAGGGCGTCGCGCGGAGTAAAATCGAATTCGGTGAAGTTTTCCGCGAACTGGCGGCCGACGTAGACTAACACCCAACCCTTTTCCAGCAACTGCCTCAGGTTGTCCGGAGGCTTGGAGTTTGCAGCAACCAGGACAGCGGGACTACCCGAAGGCGAGGCTGTGCGTTCGACAACTGCGCCGTTCTTCTTCAGCGCATCTTCGAGCCTCTCTGCAAAACCCGTAAAAAACTGTTGGTCCGACACTGTCCAAACGAGTATTTTTTCCGGCACAGGTTCCGGGAAAAGAAGCCCCTCAACTTCAACGGCATCGTGCGATCGCACTTTGGCGTAGGCTATGGTGGCATTGGCTTCGAACCATGCCGCGCCGTAGCCCGAAACCGAAGGAGGCAACTGAGGAGTTTGGAGCGGTACTTGCTTCGGAATGAAGTAAACAAACAAGAGCAGGAAAGCGAGCAAAAGTATTCTCTTCAACACCCCCCATCACGCCTCCACTCTGGCCCACCGTACGTTTTTCGGCGAGGCAGCGTGCTTTTTGGCGGAGAAAACACAGTTCACCTGCTTTTCGTCCAGCCCGAGCTTCCGCAGGAAAACCTTCTGTTCCTTTGCCGAGCAATGCGCGTCCAGGAAAAGGCAGAATTCCGCCATGTCCGCCTTGTACCCCCTCGAGCAAAGCCAGGAGTCCGCTTCTTCCGACTTTACGCCCAACTGCTGGAGAAGCTGCAGCAGCAGGGTTTTTTCCATTTGCCAAGACATCTTGTCCACCTCGAACGTGCATGTTTTCAGCAGCTCCTCGCCTTCAACCCGGTTGAGGAAGAACGTGTGGCTTCCGCCTTTGTCCCACAGGAGGTGCACGCCGCATTCTCCAGTGCGAAGCCCTGAAAAGCGCTGCCTGAACGAGTCCGGAAACCTCAACGAGCTTTGCAGCTGGTCAAGCGACTCCGAGTACGGGGTACGGAAGACGAACAGGCTGCCGACATTTGAAAGAATGGTCTTGCTGACGTCGCACGGATTTTGGGTCGCCACTATGAGGCCGAAAGCGTGCTTCCGTCCTTCCCTCACCAACGCAACCGGGTCGCTTTCTTCCGCGCATATCTTCCACGCCTCATCCAAGACGATGAATTGCTCAAGCTTCTTTTCCTCGTGTACACCGCTCATCCTCATCCTTTCGCGGGCGAACTGGAGTATGGTCAAACCTGTTAGGCTGCGGAACGATTCCGACGGCAAAGCGGTAAGGTCCACGCACACGAGGCTCGATGAGAAGAACTCGTCCAAGCGCAAAGAGCTTTGCCTTGCGAAGAAGTCGTTGCCTCCGGAACAAAGGAAACGGAGCTGAAGGGAAAGCTCTTCCACTTTCTGTTTTTTGCTTTTGGTTTTGAGCCAAGCAAGCACGTCCTTGAGTGTTGGCGGATTCTTTTGGGACTGCCTGGAAAGCAAAAATCCCTTCCGTTGGTAGGCGCTCTCAAGAGCCAATTGAAGCCACTGCTTTTGTACCGGGTCCCTTATGTCCGCAAGCATGCTCAAGGAACGGACGAGCTGCTGGATTCTTTGGAAAGGCGTCATGCCTCCCAGGTCCAGGACGTTCAACGGTTCTTTCCCGAGTTGTATCACCTTTCCTCCTGCCTGCTTCACCCACTGCGCGTATTCGCCGGACCAGTCGAGTATCAACGCCTTTGTCCCCCACGCAAAGTTTGCCTTGGTGAGGAAAGTCTTGAGGAAAAAGCTCTTGCCGCTGCCGGTTACTCCGACTACCGCCACATGGGGATTCGCCAGTTGCCT
>JACROM010000003.1 GCA_016214445.1 Microcaldota archaeon | reverse complement strand
GCTGGCCTTCCTTTAACGGACAACCCGGAGTCCTCAACGAACTCTCGCCAGCAGGACAAACCACGTTCCTAACCCCGTAAGTACAAACACTACCTTCCTTCTCACAAGCATTACCAACCTGCACCGCCTGCTTGCAGCATATCGCTTCCTTACCATCTTTCAGCGGGCACGGCATTGTCCTCAGTTCGAGCAATTCGCTTCCGGCAGCGCACGCTGACGCGCCGTAAACGCACGTTCCGCCTTCCTGCGCGCATTTTGACGCAATTAGGGGCCGTGGTCGCGTCACCTCGAACTCCCTCACGGTCTCGGCGAACCGAAACATCCTGCTCTCGACGTTGAACGACAGCGGGAAACCGTACTCGGCGTCAACGCAAAGAGAACCAGCCAGGTCAGCCAGGCCGCTTGCGCCCAACTGATTGAGTTCTTCCGTTCCCTTGCTGGTGAGGCCTATAGTGTACTCGTTGCAGCTCCTTCTGGCAAAGGTCCGGCTCTTTTGCGCGTTCTCCAACTTGATGAAATCCTTAAGCGACGCCTCGGGATAGAACATCGCGATAAACTCCTCCAACGCATTGGTCTGTAACGCAGCCCACAACGCGTCCGCTGTTTCCTTAGAAGCTGCAACGCACTGTTTCCGCGCGCCTTCGGCAGAAACGCAGGCCTCGGACTCGCCCTCCTTTTCAAGCTTCGCGCTTATGCTTTCCTTCTCTGCCCCGTTGGAGTCAAGGGAACTCCACTCAACTGACAGGCGCGACGGCGAGTAGGATATGGTTTTCCTGAAGCTCTTGGCTGTTGCTATGCGCACGAGAACCTCCTTGAAACCTGCGCCCGCGAAATCAAGTGTGCCTGTCTCCTTCAAACCAACTGAGAAGGCAACCGAGCCTTCCGAAGTAAGGGTGTAGCTTTCGGGCGCGTTTTGAGGCAGGTCGGTCAGGGAACTCAGGAAACCAGCGGACAAGGGCACGGCACTTCCAGCCTGTTCGATTATTTGCTTCGCTACAGGCTCGGGGGTAGGTGTTGGGCTCGGGGTCGGAGTAGGCGACGCGACCGTGCCTGTTCCGGACTGCTGGACGCAGCCGAAAAGGAAAAGAGACAACAACAACATGCCTAAAAGTTTCTTCATGGCTAACACCACTCCCATTTTAAAGTCAAAACAGGGCAAACGCGCCCGCTACAATGAAACAGCCAAGGTATTTTAACAATTCGTTACCTAAGAAGAAGCATGCCGAGCTTTGAGGACGTACTGAAGGAGCAGAAGAGCGTTTTCAGCAACAAAGGCGCGTTGTCCCCTCATTTCGTGCCGGACGAGCTGCCCTACCGCGAAAACGAGATAAGGAAGCTAATGGTATGCCTCGCCCCGGCGCTCAGCGGCCAGAAGGCCAAGAACGTTTTCCTCTACGGCAAGACCGGAACCGGAAAAAGCTCTTCCACGCGAACTGTAATCAAGAAGCTCGAGGACGAAAAAAACGAGCGCGTAAAAGTTATATACATGAACTGCCGCGTCTATGATTCGCGCTACAAGGTGCTGCAGAAGGTCATCACAGCTTTCCACCCTTCTTTCGCCAAAACAGGCTACAGCTTCGCAGTTCTTTACGAACGACTTCTTGACTGGCTGGAAAAGGACGGCAAACAGCTTGTCGTCGCGTTGGACGAAGTGGACATGGTAAAAGACCTGGACAACCTCGTCTACACGCTGACGCGCGCGAACGATGACCTCACGAACGGCGGCATCGCCATAATAGGGATAAGCAACAAGGTCGACTTCAAACAACGACTTGACGCACGCTCGCGCAGCTCCCTTTGCGAGGAAGAGATGGTGTTCCAGCCCTACAACGCCGAACAGCTCAAGGGAATACTCTCGAAGCGCTCGGAGATAGCCTTCCAGGATACCGCAGTTCAGGAAAGCGCCATAAACCTCGCTGCCGCGGTAGCTGCAAGCGAAAACGGCGACGCGCGCTACGCACTGCTCCTGCTCTTGCGGGCAGGCGAGCTCAGCGACGCCGAAAAACTCGACAACGTAACCGACGTGCAGGTGGAAAAATCGCGCAAGAGCGCCGAGGAGGACAAGGCGTTCGAGATAATAAGCACCCTGCCGGAACACCAGCAACTCCTGCTTTACTCCATTGCCACCCTTGCAAGTGAAGTCGCCTACAAGCGGCTGGTGGAGGAAGGAGGGGAAAAACTCTATTTCTCAGGGGAAGTGTACGAACGCTACGCGGCAGTGGCGAAAAAACTCGGCAAGGAACCGCGCACCTCGAGATGGTACCGCGAGTACCTGAAGGAACTCGAAGCGTTGGGACTCATCAACACCGTCCAGAGCGGCAAGGGCATCCGAGGGCACACAACCCTCATCCGTCTATCCTATGAACCCCAACGAGTGAAGCAAGTAATAGAGACAAAGGTTTTGGGAGAATAAAAAACAGTTAAAAAGCACCTCAACGTAACCAGTTCATGTTCCGGTACTGGACGAGCATGCTCGCACACCCGAAGGAAATGATTGACGCCGAAATAGAGTACGCCGACCTCAAGGAAGCCGCCAAATGGTTCCTTCTTTCAAGCCTCATAGTAGGAGTATTCGGCGGGATACTCTCTGCTTTCGTCGGCTCAGCTGCAGGCGCGCCAACAGGCTTCAACACAATCACCTTCCTGTTCACGGTATTCGGCTCGCTGATAATATACGCGGTCGGCCTTACCATTCTCGAAGGAATCATTTTCTTCATAGCCAAAACTCTCGGCGGCAAGGGCACTTTCGTCCAGCAATATTACCTGGTTGCTTTGGCTACCGCTCCGATAATGTTCTGGGCCACGCTAACTGGAATCCTTCCGTTCGTCGGCTGGGTTTGCGTTGCTTTGTTCTTAGCGTACTGGCTCTACATTCGTACAATAATCTACAACGAAGTGCACGGTTTCGGAATGCCCAAAGCAGTTGCCGCCTGGGTTATTCCAACGCTGTTGCTCGGCGCGCTTGTTTTCCTCACCATGGGCAAAGCGTTGCTGCCATAGCAAAAAAGCCTTAAACAAAGCAATACAATAACAACTCATGTTCTCTAACCGAACCGAGGCTGGCCAGCTGCTTGCCAAGAAACTGGAACAACACCACGATGCCATAGTACTCGGCATACCGCGCGGGGGGATGGTCGTAGCTGCCGAGGTGGCCAATACGCTTAAAACGCAGCTGCACGCGCTGATAGTCCGCAAAATCGGTTCTCCTGGAAACGAGGAATTGGCTGTAGGAGCGGTGAGCCTTGACGAGAAGCCTGTCTGGAACACCGATACGCTCAGGGTTCTCGGGCTCACGCCTGAAGACATGAAAGAAAAAGCTGATGAAAAAATCCGCGAAGTGAGGCAAAGGAAGGAACTTTTCGGCGCCAAAAAACTCCCGCAACTGGAAGGAAAAATGATAATAGTCGTGGATGACGGCATCGCAACAGGCTCTTCTGTTTTGGCAGCCCTCCAGTGGCTAAAGGCGCACTCGCCGAAGAGGATAATCCTGGCTGTTCCCTGCGCTCCGAGCGATACCGCTCTCCGGATGAGGAGCGAAGTGGACGAGTTCGTCTGCTTGGAAGAGAGCCCGTTCTTCGGAGCTGTCGGCCAGTTCTACAGGGACTTCCGCGAAGTGAAGGACGACGAAGTCAAGGGGATTTTGGAGGGAACAAAATGAAATTACGAGGCCTCGGCACGTCGCCGGGCAAGGCAAAAGGAAAAGTAAGGATAGTGTCCGGACCGAAAGACGAAGCCCTTTTCGGGGAAGGCGAAGTACTCGTTGCCAAAATCACCGACCCCACCATGGTCATGATGATGAACCGCGCCTGCGCCATAGTATGCGACATTGGCGGCATGACGTCGCACCCCTCGATTCTTTCGCGCGAGCTCGGCATACCTTGCGTGGTGGCAACCAAGGACGCGACAACGAAACTGAAGGACGGCCAAGAGGTCGAGGTTGATGGCTCCGATGGGACAGTACGACTGGTTGGATGAATACATAGCCTGCGTCGAGAAAACTCTTGGCTTGATGGATTGGAAAACCCTTCAGCCAACCTCCCCCAGGCACGTCCACCCCCTGCTAGCAAAAGAATGGATTGAATGGCTGAACAGTTTCACTTTGGAGGAAATGAAGGCGGCCGGAATTCCAAAGGAGAAAAGGCTGGAAATAGCCGGCTTCTTCTACCAAATCCTGAAAGCGCAACAGGAAGACGATTATTTCGGGTTGGAGGGCTCGAACAAAATACATGATGAAGGGCAAATAATAGCTGATTGCAAAAATAATCGTACTTTGGCTGCCTCGTAAAAGGAGCCTTAAAAAGTACAGATATTTTCGTTATTCGCTATAAGGCAAATTCTTGAAAAACAATTCCAGCAAGGCACGCCCGACGCGGCAAAGCAACTAGGCAGGCTATACAACGGCGCGTACAACCTGGCGGCCGCAACCTACCTTGACTTTTACATGGACAAGTCAATTGAAAACTACGGCCCCTACCAGCTGGGCGGAAACAGAATCCTCGTAATCCGGGACGTGAAGTTCCTCAAGCCGATAGATATTTGGCCCCAAAGCGCTGAAGTTGCAGCGGACAATCTCGTCTCGTATTCCATTTACGAGGGAGTCAGCTTCAGCTGTGACCTGATTCCCTGCCACAGCATACTTACGGGAGACACGATAAACGGCCTGAAGCAATGGCGCCTGGAAAAGGATGGAAATGAAGTAACTTCGCTGGAAGAAGTCAAGAAAATAAGCGAAAACCTCGCCAAGAAGTCAAGCGAACAATGGGTTGAATTAACCGGCCTGCCTGAAACGAAGTTAATCGAAAAAGCGGTCTGGGTCCGCTGTTTCGTTTACAAAACCTTGTGCGATGCCGCCGGGATAGACTGGAAGCCCACGAAGGAACTGCTTGAAGCACCGGAAGGAAAAACGCTTGCTCAAGGCTACGCTACTTGGAAGCCGCCGGAAAACGAAAAAGAAGCCAAAAAATACTGGAGGCGAATAGACGACCCCAGAATAGACTTTTACCCCTGATCACGATGGAAGACTGCTCCTGGTTGGACGAGTTCCTTGATTCTCTTGACATTGCGGTAGCAAACATGGACCTCGCAACCCTACAGCCCACCTCGTGGAGGCACTTCCAGCCGCTCATAGCAAGGGAGTGGGCGGAGTGGTTCGGCCGCATCGTGGAAGAGGCAAAACTGCAGGGAACACCATATGAAAAAATCGCCGAAGCAATGCCGCCCGACGTCTGCCGCGAGCACCTTTTTTTCACGCTCGAAGACCTCAAGACCGCCCGCGTGCCAAAAAGAAAAAGGCTTGAAATCGCGGACTTTTTTTACCAGACTCTAAAAGCGCAGATGGAAGGCGAGGATTACTTCGGTTTGCATGAGACAAATAGGAAAAAAATCGACCTCAAAAAAACGCTTGCAAAAACCTTCCACAAAGGCACGCCCGAAGCCGCTAAAGCGTTGGGCAGGCTTTACAACGCCGCATACAATCTCGGCGCGGCGCTTTACCTCGACTTCTACATGGGCAAGGCAATAGAGAACTACGGGCCGTACAGGCTGGGCGGAAACAGAACCCTCGTAATCAAGGAAATGCGGTTTTTGAGGCCTACGGAACTCTGGCAAAAAAGGAAGGGCGTGGCAGCAGACCACCTCCGATGGTACGCGGTCTACGAAAACGTTAAGTTTTCTTGCGACTTGGTAGCGTGCCACACGAACTACGAAGGCGACCCGATTGCCGGCTTGAGGGAATGGCGGCTGGAAAGGAACGGCGAGCAAATAACTGACGCCGCAGAAATCAAGAAAATAACGGTTAACATTGCTGAAAACGCCTCCAAACAATGGACGGAATTGCTAGCCCTGCCTGAACAAAAGCTGTTGGAAAAAGCCGTTTGGATTCGCTGCTATGTGTTCAAGGAATTATGCGATTTGCTGGAGCTGGACTGGAAGCCGTCAACTGGTTTGTTGGGCGCGGTAAAGGGAAAAAATCTTGCGCAAGGTTGGGCGAACTGGAAGCAGCAGCTTTACGACGAAAAAGGCGCAAGGAAATACTGGCGGAAAATAACCGACCCGCGGATAGACTTTTACCCATGAGGCTCTAGCTGGCGGCGGCGGTTGTTGAAAAAACCAATCAGCTTTTTGTTTCCTGCACGATACAAGAGGCTCCAACGGCTCCCTTTTGCCGCAGTGAGGGCGTCGCGCAACAGTTCTCGCTCCAGTTCTGTTCGGTTCGCGCGTATTTTATCGGTCACTTTTTCAAGCGCTCTGACCGCATTTTTAAGGGCGCAACGTTTTGACTGCGGATACGAGTATATGCCCGCCAGGTCGACCCAATACCTTGCTGACATTAGCGGGTCAGTCTTTTCTGCAGCGCTAGCTAAAGTTTCGAGAGCTCTAAGAATACTCTTCCTGTTTTCTTTTTCCTCGGACGGCGGCTTTTCCTCCGATTGCTTGAGCTTCCGAATCTGCCGCCAGTTTCTCAACCGTTTAAAGAAACCCCCGCGTTCAGGCGGAAGCAAATCTACCTTAATTGTCATTAAGTTCTACCGAATACTTTTTAGGCTAGGCCAGATATAAAACGGCGTATGCGAATATTCGCGGACAGCGTCCATTCACTTCTTACTGTGGTCTTCACAGTTGCATTGTGGGCGGCATTCATCAACAGCGCCTATGACGTTTTCCCGGCGTTATTTCTTGCGGTAATTGCATACGCGCTCGCTGGAGTTGCGCGGCCGGCAGTCAAGAAATACCTTTTCAGGAAGGCGGTGGTATTCGACATCCACGGCGTGTACCTTGAGGGCGATATACACCTTGAGGAGCTGTACGAGAACAGGGAAACCAAGGTGCTCATCCAGAGGCTCCAGAAGAAGTACAAGGTGGCTTGCCTGACCAACCTGGGACCTGAAATGTGGGGCGTATGGTCAAGCAAGTGGCGCCTCCAGCAGTTGTTCGATTACTCCTACGCGTCCTGGCAGTTGAAAATCAAGAAGCCAGACGCCAAACTCTACCAAGCAGTTCTCAAAGACATGATGACGCGCCCTCAAGATGCGGTTTTCATCGACGACCTCGCGCAAAACGTCGAAGGAGCGAAGAAGGCGGGAATGAAGGGCATAGTTTTCAAGGATGCGCAACAGGCAGAAAGCGAACTGAAGAAAATAGGCTTCGGGCCCTGAAAAACAACCAGTTCTCTGCCTCCATGGCGTTGGCGTAAAACAAGCGGCCGGGAGTGCAGGCCAACTTTTTATCCCCGGTTCAACGTCTTTTCAGGAGGCGTACTCCCTTAAGACCTTCAAAATCCTTGTCTGTGGTTATTAGAGTTGCCTTGTTCAGCTGTGCGGTTGCCAAAATAATCGCGTCTGCTATTGCCAGCTGATGTTTTGCTTTTAGCCGAGATGCTTCAAGCGCAATGTCTTTGCTTACGCCCACGAGTTCACATCTCGAAAGCAAAAAATTTCTCTTTTCTTCCGCATCCAAGGGAGAACGCAGCAAATACTTCGAATAGATTTCAATCAGATTAATCACTGACAACAAAATCGGTTCGTCCGATTCAATTATGTCCTTGGCCTGTTTTCCCCCGGACTCGCCAAAAAAATAAGAAAACCAAACGGAAGAGTCCAAGAAAGGCATAGCTAAAACCTGTCCCTTTTATCGCGCAAGCCGCTGATGCCGAACGGTTCTGTTGTTCCGAAGAGACTTTTCTTTTTGCTGAAATGTTGCCGTAAAATAGCGTTTAACGCCTCCGAACGCTTGCGTATGCTCCCGTAAACTTCTTTTGCTTCGCTGGACAACATCGCGTACAGCTCATCTTGTATCAACACAGTTGTCTTTGTATTCACGCCCTTCACCTTACAAATAATATGGTTTATGGTTTCTTAAACCTTCCTATCATTTCGCCTGCTTTGACATCAAAACTCATATTTCCCCTCTCGCCCACATCAACGCGAGGCCGACACCAAAGAGTATTACGCCGTCCTCAAAAAACGGCGTGAAAACAGCCAGGGCTACGCCGATGACAATAAGTATGTCGTCCAGCATGTCCCAAATGTTCTCGAGATAAGTCATGAAATATTACCGCTCCAAGAGTTTCTGTTCAAGCGGACGGCATAAAGTCCAACATCATATCTGTCTTCCGCTAAGTTGCACAGTTCAAGAGTGGCGACGCGGGCATAAAAAGCAGTTCATCTACCGCTGGCCGCGCGTCTTGAAAGGCTTGGCAGTCTTCCATAAGAGCTTGAAGTATTTGCGGTAGACTTGAGAAAAATGCCTGCTCTCTATAATCAGCACCTCGGGCTTTTCCTTCCATAAAATGAACGCGAGCTTGGAACCGTAAATGGCGGTCACCACCGGACTGAGATAGGATTTGTCGATGAAGCGGATAAAGTGCGGACCGATTGTGTCCAATGCCTTCACGCGCCGCTGGCGTATCTCCGGCGTGTCCACTGTAAGAAAGTAGGCATCAATGCCTTTCCTGAGCCGTTCCCTCGTGTACTTCTTGTACCACGCGCCCAAATGAGGCACCGCCTGAAAGGTCACGCTTAGCCAGTAAACGTTTTCCTCTTCCCGCAGAGTGTCCGCGAACAGCGTCTTCACGCTGTCGTGGCCCGCCAACACTCTAGCAGAAATCCCTGCCTCCTGCCCTTTTTTCTCCAGCAAAGGCATCAAAGCAGAAAGCGCTTTCTTCACTTCCCTGCTTTTTTCCTCCCTTTGCTCCGCCAACTCCATCAAGCCCGCAGACGGCGCCACGCTAAAGAGAGTGTTCGATTCTTTCTCCACCGAGGAAACGAATCCCTTCTGCGCCAAGCGGTACAGGTAGTCGTACACCAGGCGCCTGCTCAAGTCCAGCTTTTTCGAGAGCTTGTTAGCAGTTGATTCGCCGCTGTTCAGGAGTTCCAAATATATTTCGGCCTCGCTCTCGTTCAGGCCCAACTCCTCCAGCACGCCTTTCAAGTCCATTGTGGTTCACCAAGTGAACTACTCAACTATAAACCTTTCGTCCTCCAGCTATTTAATTCCTATGCATCTGAAGAAAGCGGCCGCATTTTCCGCGTTCCTCCTGGCTTGGCAAATAGCTGCTCAAGGCAACGCAGTGCTTCCAACCCCGCTCGAAGTGGGAAGCGCGCTTGCAGGCATGCCCGGCGGAGAGCTGGCCGCGCACGTTGCCGCCAGCCTCAATCACGTCATCCTGGGTTTTTTCGCAGGCGCCGGTATCGGCTTGACTGCCGGGATAGCACTGGCGCTCTTGCCTTCCTTGGAGGATTATTTCTCGGTCTTCATCGAATTGGCAAGGCCAATCCCGCCGGTCGCATGGATTCCTTTGGCAATCCTCTGGTTCGGGATAGGCGACGGCCCCGCCTATTTCCTCGTAGCGCTAGGCGTGTTCTTTCCAGTTTTCACCAACACTTACCACGGCGTGAAAAACATCGACCAGAAACTCGTCCTGTCCGCAAAGTCTTTCGGCGCGTCGGACAAGCTGCTGCTCTTTGAGGTTGTGTTGCCTGCAGTGCTGCCTCACGCGTTCAACGGCCTCAAAATCGGGTTGGGCGTCGGGTGGATGATAGTAGTGACCGCTGAACTGGTGGGGGCAACTGCTGGACTCGGGTACATGATTCAACTCAACAGGATGCTTGCGCAAGTCGACAACGTCGTGCTCGGAATGGCGGTCATCGGCGTTGTCGGCCTTGCACTGCAAGGGGTGCTGAACGCGGTGGAGGAAATCGTAATGCCGTGGAGGACGGAGCAATGATTTCGGTCAGAAACGTGGTGAAAGAATACGTGGTGGCGGAAGGCAGGAAAATAGTCGTGCTGGACGGCGTTTCCTTTAACGTGCACGAGAAGGAATTCGTGGCAGTCCTCGGCCCGAACG
Source organism: Microcaldota archaeon (assembly GCA_016214445.1). Classification (GTDB taxonomy): domain Archaea; phylum Micrarchaeota; class Micrarchaeia; order Norongarragalinales; family Norongarragalinaceae; genus JACROM01. Next base: position 7,254 of record JACROM010000003.1, on the reverse strand, counting down.
GGTGCGGCAAGAGCACGCTCCTCAAGCTCCTTGCCGGATTCGAGAAAGCGGAGGACGGAAGCATCTTGGTCGGCTCGACAGTGGTTTCTGGCCCCTCCACTGAAAGCACGCTAGTGTTCCAAGAACCAGCCCTCTTCGAGTGGAAGACGGTCTATGAAAACGTCGCCTTCCCGCTGAAAAGCGCCGGAGAAAAAGATAGCGAAACAGTTGAGCGCCTCCTCGAGTTAATGAACCTGAAAGAATTCGCGGGAAGCTATCCCTGCAGGCTTTCGAGCGGAATGAAGCAAAAAGTGTCGCTCGCAAGAGCGCTCGCATCCAAAGCGAGGGTATTGCTTTTGGATGAGCCACTGGCTGCAATAGACGCGCACTCGCGTGAATTTCTGCAGGAAGAAATGGAAAAAATCTGGTTGAACACCAACAAGACGGCAGTTATGGTCACGCACGACATCCGGGAGGCCCTGTTTCTCGCAGACAGGATAATTGTTTTGACGCAGAGGCCTGCTCAAGTGCAAGCAATCGTCGACGTGCCGTTCCCAAGGCCCCGTCACCCGTCAATCCGCTTCACGCAAGAATTTCATTCTTTGTTCGCTCACTGCTGGAAGCTTTTGAGGAATGAATACGAGAAAAAGGGGGAGGTTTCATGGATAAGCGTACAGTAATCGCAATCTGTTTGGCGGTGTTGGCATTGGTCGGGTTACTGCTTTTCACGCCCAAGGAAGAAAAAATCCGTGTGGGCTGGCAGGTCGCATGGGCAACGCAAGGACAAATCGCGCAATCGCTCAAGCATTCCGGCGCGCTTGAAAACAATTCCTTGCAGGCGGAATTCAAGGCATTCAATTACGGCGGACCCATGGTGGGAGCGGCTTTAAGCAAACAACTCGACGTCGTGTTTCTTGGCGACTTGCCTGCATTGATTCTCTTGTCGAAAAGCGAAGGCTGGACTATCGTGGGGCGTCTTTTCGAGTACAACGACGGCGCCTCGTTGATGGTTCCGCTGGAATCCGGGACAACAGGGGTAGAAGAGCTTGCAGGCAAAAAGATAGCGGTTCCTTTCGGCTCAGGACCGCACGTTCATTTGTTGCGGGCGTTAGAGGAAGGAGAACTGCCTGCCAGTGCCTCTTTTGTGAATTTGGATGTGCTCGAAATAATCGCGTTGGTGCAAGCAAACGGAAACAAGAGCTGGGGCGGCGCGGATGCAGTTGCGGTTTGGGAGCCTGCGCCGGCTTTGCTGGAGCGGAAAAAGCTCGCCAGAAGGATTGCCAACTACAATCCCGTGGCAGTGATTGTAATGTCCAACGAGTTGATTGAAAAGAAAAAAGCCGGCGCTTTCCTGAAGGCGGTCAAGCAAGCATGGCTGTATTACGCCGAAAACAAGGAACAGGCAAACGAGTGGTACCGACAAGAAGCAAACATCAAGATTGACTCCAGTATTCTCAACACTATAGCCGCTTCGGAATCAAACCTGCGCGCCAACGAAGAAAAAGACGTGAACATCACGCTTTCCCAGGAACAGATAAGCACGCTGGCTGGATTAGCTGAAACCGCTTTCAAGGCCGGCTTAATAAAAAAAGTGCCGGACATGGAAAAAAGCATCAACCAATCCTTGCTGCCCTAAAACCTTTGATTATAGCGGAACGCAAAAGTTTTGCGAAACTTTTGCGCTTTCTGCTAGACTGCAGTGCGCAACTCTTTCGTCTTCCGCGAACCGCCGCTTGCGGTTCGCGTTTGTATAGTCCGCTTCGCGGCGCTATAAACGCAAGACGCGGCAGCGTCTTGCGGTATCGTATTATTTTTGCGCACTGCTGTATAGTGAACCGCGAAAAACAGTCGCGTTACTTCTGCGGTTTGCTGCGAGCCGGTTCTTCACTGCTCAAATGCTTGAATTCCTTCATCCATGGCTCGGGCCTCCTTTTTCCCAAGCAGCCATGCCGATCCGACACCATTCAAATGTTCTCGACGACTTTCTCAAGAGGCCGGCGCGAACTCAAAGAAGGCGCATCGCCCGCGTAACCAACCGGAACAACTGCAACTGGCTTTTCGTTTTCCTTCAACCCGCATGCTTTCGCGAGTTTTTCGTCCTCGAACGCGCCGACCCAGCAGGTCGCCAAGCCGAGTTCTGCTGCGGCGAGCTGGCAGTAAGCAGCTGCAAGAGTGGCGTCCTGCACTGAAAACAATTGCCTTCCCTTGGAGCCGTACTTCGCTCCTGACACTTCGGGCAAGGCGATGAAAACCAGAACCAGCGGCGCGGAAGCGATGAACTCCTGTTCCAGACAGGCGAAAGCTATTTCCTCCTTTTTTTCTGCGGACTTAACAGCCAGAATGCGGTAAGCCTGACGGTTTCCAGCTGAAGGAGCCCGCATGGTCGCCTTCAAAAGTTTTTCTTCCTGCTCCTTGGATACCGTTTTCGAGGAAAACTCCCTTACTGCCCGGCGTTTTTCAACCAAATCAAAAAAGTCCATTCTTTTAAGAAGGTGAAAAAACTATTAAAACCTGCCCGTAGACAACTTATTGACGGGAATGAGAGGACACGGAAGTATAATGTACGCCGACATCGCCCTCATAGCAACCGGAGTGGTGTTCGGCGCGACAGGCGACACTGTCGGAGCGGCAATCATGGTTGCTGGCGGGCTAGCAGCTCACTCGTTTTTCGATTGAAAACCCGCTCCAGCAAAAACCCGGTTACAAACCAATAAATAACTTCTAAGGCCTACTCTTACCCTAAAAGTGATTGAAATGGTGGAAAAAAGCAAGGCAATGTACGAGTTCAAGAAGCAAATCGAGGTGCTGAAGCAGTTCCGGGGGCGTGGAACGGAGCTGGTAAGCGTCTACATCAGCGCAGGCTATCCCATACACGAAATAGCGGGCAAGCTACGCGACGAGTACGGCCAGGCTTCAAACATAAAGAGCAAGAGCACGCAGAAGAACGTACAAGGGGCGCTGGAAAGGATACTCAACCACCTGAAGATGTTCAAGGCGACACCTGAAAACGGAATTGCCATATTCGCAGGCAACGTTTCAGAAAAGGAAGGAAAAGTGGATATCCAGCTGTTCACGCTTGAGCCTCCTGTCCCGTTGGGCGTCCAATTTTACAGGTGCGAAAGCGTATTCGTGACCGAACCCCTTGAGGAGCTGGCGGAGAAAACTGACGCCTACGGTTTGGTGGTGATGGACGGCAAGGAAGCTACAGTCGCGTTCCTCCGCGGAAAAAAAATAGACGTAGTCAAGCGCCTGGAATCAACAGCTCACCAAAAAGTTTCTAAAGGGGGACAAAGTCAAGCCAGGTACTCGCGGCTCCACACCGAAGGAGTCGAGTACTACTACAAGAGGGTAGGCGAGGCCATGGACGCTTTTGTGGGCGCAAAGAACTTCAAAGGCGTCATATTGGGCGGGCCGGGCCCTGCAAAGCACGACTTCCTTAAACAGAAAAGCTACAACTACCAGCTGAAGATTCTGGGAGTAGTTGACACGGGCTACACCGACGAGTTCGGCCTGAGGGAAGTCCTGGAGAAAAGCGACGAGATAATGTCAGAACAGGAAGCGATAGTCGAGAAAAAGCTCATGGACGAGTTCCTGAGGCAGGTCGTAAAGGGCGGGCTCGTCATGTACGGAATGAAGGACATCAGGCAGGCGCTCGAGGGCAGGCAAATAGATAAACTGCTTGTTTCGGAAGGGCTCGAGTTGAAGAAGTTCACTTACGCGTGCAGCCAGTGCGCGAAAACAAAGGAAGTTTACGGGGAAAAACCGAGCGAGGGGGAATGCGAGTGCGGCGGGAAAATGAACCTCCAGAAAGGGGAGGACGTGCTTAACGACCTGGTTGGAAAAGCCGAGGAGCAGGGCGTCCAGGTGATAATGGTCTCGCAGGACACGGCCGAAGGCGCTCAGTTCTACGCAACTTTCAAGGGGCTTGGGGCTTTCTTGAGGTACAAGTAGGAGATGAATACATGACCGGCTACGAACACCTGAAACACGTTGTCGAAAAGGCAAAAGCAGCGCAATGCGTGTGGGAAAAAGAGATAGAACGCATGCGCAGGATGAAGTTCGCAACCATCTGCGTGCACGGCGCATACACCGCTACAGAAGCGGTCCGCAACAACCACGGGTCTATAATCGAGCCGGTCTACTCTTCAACTGCCCAGGCCTACGCCGACTCGGACTGGCTGGAGGCGGCTTTGGCGTACCAGATTCCGGCATGGGCGTATTCCCGCATAGCCAACCCAACTGTCGGATACCTCGAAATCCTGCTCGCAATGCTCGAAGGATACAGGTCGCCATTCAAGACGTCGGCCTGTTGCACAAGCTCAGGCATGGCCGCCATCAAGGCCGCAACCGAACCTTTCCTGGTCGACACCAAGCCTCATGAAAAGAAGAACATTGTCGCAATGGCGCAATGCTACGGCGGCACGTATCGGCAGTTCGACGTCAGGTACGGGCAGGAACGCAACATAGAAGTGCGGTGGGTGAAGGACGCCTCCAACCTGGAAGAATGGGCTGAAAAAATCGACAGGGACACCCGTTTCGTGTACGGGGAGTTCCCGACGAACCCGGGCATACAGATCTTCGACATCCAAAAGGTGGCGGGGCTCGTACACGCAAGAGGTGTGCCGCTGATAGTGGACTCGACCATAGCAACGCCCGCGCTCCTGCGGCCGCTGGAACACGGCGCGGATGTCGTCGTCCAGTCGCTCACCAAGACACTCACCAGCAGCGGCAGGATAATCGGGGGCGCCATAATAAGCCGCGAAAAAATAATGACTAGTATCGGGTGCGAGGAGATGCGCGAAGACTTCGCCGGGTGGGTAAAACTGTGGCCCTACCGTGATGGCGGCCCTTCGTTCTCAGCTGAAAACGCCGCGCACACGCTCGACTCCATCAAGACGCTCCGCATGAAGGCCGACACGCTCAGCCAAAGCGCGCTCCGCATCGCGGAATTCCTCGAAGGCCACGGGGCAGTGGGCGAAGTCAGCTACCTTGGCCTCGAAAGCGACCCATTGCACGGACTTGCCAAAAAATACATGAGGCTGGTTGATTCCGGCGAAAACCGCTACGGCCATTTGCTTTCGTTTACCGTGAAAGGCGGCGCCTCCACCGCACGCAGGGTGCTCGACAGGCTCTGGCTGGTATTCCGCGCTACCGACTTGGGGAGGATAAAATCCATCGCAACAATCCCTTCCATTACCACGCACCACCAGCAGGGCGAGGACGCACGGAAGGCGGCAGGCATCCCACACAACATGATACGCCTCTGCGTCGGTGCGGAGGATACCGACGACCTGATCAAGGAGCTGGAGCACGCACTGCAGGCCGCCTAAAACAAACGCCTCTGCAAACACCGCGCGGGTTGAAGTGAAATCGGAACCCGCCGGAGGTTCCGATTTCACCTGAAGCCCGAAAATAGGCAATGCTTTAATACCATATTAAACCAATTTCAACGTGTGAGGTGTTTTTGAGATATGGCGTCTCCGATTAAGACGGTGAAAATGCAGTTTCCGCATCATCAAGTGAAAGTGGATGTGGCGGTTTGGGAAGGAAGAGCGCATGAGGGAAAGCCGTTGCCTTCCTCGTTATCCGTTCGGTTGAATGACTTGCCGGACGCGTCCAAACCGGTCGTATATCTTTCGATTGAAGAGGCAACGAACGTGGCTAACGTGTTGACGCATTTGGCGTTCATGGCTACCGAGCATGACTCTAAGCGTAGGATTGAGGCGTGGAAGATGAGATCCGAAAACCTCAAACAGGCAAGCGAGGATTATTCTCCGGCAAGCGAGTTTAATACCCCCAAACCGAGCGAGTGAGCGGATAATGTTGGTTGAGGACAACTTGTGGCCGATTCGATAGTCGTTGGTAACCGTCGTTTTGTCGTGCGTCGAGTTGGGACGAACGCACAAAAAGCGAGCGCGTCGGCCCGACGGGACCAGATTATCATCCGGATTCCGGTACACTGGCCGCGCGAGGAAGGGTTCAAGGCGTTCATGGACCTTAAGCGCAAGATTGCCAAGAAAATCGCCGCGAAACCCGAACAGTTCACTCCAACACCCGAGCTTGCATTTACCGACGGCCAGGAGCTGACCCTTCTCGGCAAAACCTACCGCGTCAGAATCAGCGAAAGCGGCAACAGGAACTCTACTGCCCGAATGGACGGAACAGAAGTGACCGTAAGGCTCGCCGACAACCTGACCAGCGAAACGAAGAGGGAGCACGCCTCCAACCTTGTTCGCCGAGTGCTCTCCCAAGCCATGCTGCCGGAAGTGGACAGGCGCGTCCGCGAACTCAACGCCGAGCATTTCGGTTTTTCACTGCGCAAGGTCTTCCTCAAAGGCCACACCGCGAAATGGGGCAGCTGCTCGGAACGTGGAAACGTCAACCTCAACTTCAAGCTCCTGTTCGCCCCTCCGGAAGTGCTGGACTACGTGATAATCCACGAACTGGCGCACCTGAAGGTGAAGGGCCACGGCGGCGACTTCTGGGAACTCGTCGCAAAAGCATGTCCCGACTTCGAGGCGCGTAAGAAATGGCTGAAGGAAAACGGCGCCGGACTTGGTCGACCGGGCTTGCAGGAAAACGCTGCTGCTTCAGGCCTAACCTCGCCCGCCCCGGAAGAAAAAGACACCCAATCTCATGGTCGGATGCCTTAACGAGGTAAAAACGCTTCCTCAAACACGCAAACAGCCAAATTTTTAAATTACTTTTAACAAAAACATTTAAATACTTAAAACTAAATTTAATATTTGTAGGAGTAAACGTTAAAAGACGTTTTAAAAACGTGAGTTTATGGTTATTGCACCTGAAATTGAAGCCGAAGTTTATCACGTGCTGACCCGCCCCTATTGGAATTCCTGGTGGACGACCGGCAAAGTAGCCTGGCCGCTCCCTCCGTTCAAGCGCAGCGACTTTTCGTTTTTGGCCAAAAACATCGAAGGCGAGCGGGCAGTCGGTCTTATGGGGGCGCGGCAAACAGGAAAAACCACCATGGTAATGCAATTGATAGAAAAGAAATTGGCGGAAGGGACCGACCCGCGCCGCATACTATACGCCGAATTGGACGATGAAGCACTCCAATTGGCCTGCGGAGCGAAACACCTGCTGCTGAACGTGCTTGAAGTGTACCAGAACCGAGTTTTGGGAGAAAACCTGTGGGGCGCAACGAAACCGGTTTACGTGTTCCTTGACGAAGTGCAGGCGATACCGAACTGGGCGGATACGCTGAAGGGGATGCAGCCCAACCCGGCAGTAAAATGCCTGGTTACCGGCTCGGCA
>JACROM010000131.1 GCA_016214445.1 Microcaldota archaeon | reverse complement strand
TATTTTTTCTTTTTCGCTTTTTTAGAAGCCAGCCAGTTTGAGATGGCGACATTTAGCGCAGTGCCCATTCCCGTGCCGTCCTTCGCGGCGTTTGCCTTGAATTCCTTGAACAGTTTCGCGTCCACTCCCCTGATGCTGATGTTCACCAAAACCACCGACACACCAGTATGTTTACATGTTTAAAATGTTTACGTTTTGGCGGTTTACTTCAAAATGAAGTCCATATCCCCTTTCCCTTCGAAGAACCGGTTGAATTTTATGGCGTTCAGGACGTGCAGGCCTGTTGTAGCAACGAACGAAGGCGTTGCGTCAAGTGTTTTCCTTATGAGCTGGTGCCTGTCAAGGGTCTTCGCATACTTGGAGCGCCAGGAATTCTCGTAATCCAAAACGCCGCCTCCGAGGAATTGCTTGGTTTGTTCAGCTGCCTCGATCGCGCACAACGAGCCGAAAACAATCCCGCCCCCAGTGCTTGCCTTGACTTGCCCGGCGGCGTCGCCTACAAGCAAAACGTTGTTTTTCTGCGTCTGTCTCCTGTAGCGCAGCGGGATGGAGTGGTAGAATTCCCTTTTCTTTTCGGCGTTCTTCAGGGTTTTCTGTATTCTTGGCTTCAAAAAAAGCCGCCTCTTGTGCTCCTGAATGTTGTTTTTGACTGCCAGCCCTACGCGCACGCTGTTTTCGCCGCACGGCACGCTCCACGCGAGCAATCCCGGAAAGTCGGTGAACACGTCAACAATGCTTGAATCTTCCAAGTCGGCATTGCCATACTCGGCCTCCCAGGCGACAACTATTTCTTCCAGTTGAGGAAAGTTTTGGCTTCTCGCGACATGCGAAGCAATTCCATCTGCTCCAATCACAGTTTTCGTCCTTATGGGTACCAAGGATTCCACTATCTCGCCGTGCAGTTCGCGGAAAGGCGAGTTCCTCTTAAGTTCCGCGCCCTTGTCCTGAGCCTGTTCCACGCTGGTTGCGTCAAGGAGGAACCTGTTCAGCACCAAAGCAACCTCCTTCGAGCGGACTTCCATGCAAGCGGAACCGGACCATACGCGGGCCCCGTCGATTTTCTGCAAAACCGCGTCGGAATAGTTGATTCCGGTTTTGTCGAGCCCTTTCCTTGAGATTATGCAGGTGCATTTGCCGTCCTTGCCGATTCCTGGCTGGTCGGACAGCAAAACCGTTCGGATTCCGCGTGAGGCCAATTCGCGGGCGCACACCCCGCCTATCACGCTCGCCCCTGCCACAACCGCGTCGTACATGATGTTCAAGTATAACCGAATGCAATTAAAAAGTTCGCAATACACATACTGGAAGAAGTGATTAGGGTTGGAATTGAGGGAAACAGCTAGAAAATGGGCGTTGAAGAACGCTCTTGACCACGGCAAGGCGCAAGCCAACGCCCTTGTGGGCAAGGTTATCGGAGAGTTTCCCGAAGCGAAGAAGAACATTCCGGCTTTGAAGAAAATGCTCGATGAAGTCGCCGGGGAAGTCAACTCGCTTGGCAGGGAGGAACTGGAAAAGGAGGTTTCCGGTTTCGTCTTCGAGGAGAAAAAGCAGCGCGAGGATTTGCCAGAGATAAAAATCAAGCAAGCAAACACGCGGGTGGCGCCGAACCCTTCAGGGTATCTGCACATCGGCCATGCCAAGGCGTTCGTGCTGTGCGACGAATATGCAAAACGCTACAAAGGCCAGCTGATTTTGCGTTTGGAAGACACCGACCCGAAAATAAAGAAGCCTTTGCCCGAAGCGTATGAGGCTATACCGGAGGACGCAAAGTGGTTAGGCTGCAACATAGGAAAGAAGGCCATCCAGAGCGAAAGGCTTCCGTTTTACTACAAGCACGCCGAAGAACTCATAAGGAAAGGCCACGCCTACGTGTGCTCCTGCGCTGCAACGGAACTGCAGAAGAACCGGGCTGAAGGCATAGAGTGCGGTTGCAGGAAACAAACACCCGGCCAGGCAGCCAGGGAGTGGAACGATATGCTCCATCGCACCAAGGAAGGAAGGGCGGTGTTGAGGATAAAGACCGACATGAAGCACCCCAACGCCTCGGTAAGGGACTGGCCAGCTATGCGCATAGTGGAAGGGAACCACCCTCGAGTTGGAACCAAGTTCCGGGTTTGGCCGCTTTACAACTTCTCCTGCGCAGTTGACGACCACCTTTTGGGCGTCACGCTTGTGTTGAGGGGCAAGGAGCACGAGATGAACGCTGAAAAACAGAAGTACGTCTACGATTACTTTGGTTGGATAGAACCGATGGTTTTGGAATACGGGCTTTTGAAGGTGGAGGGCGCGATGGCGCACAAGAGCGACATAATACGCGGCATAAAGGAAGGCAAGTTTACGGGCTGGGACGACGTGCGCCTGCCTACTTTGCGGGCCTTGAGGAAACGCGGCATCCAACCCGAAGCAATCCGCAAGTACATGATTTCGCTCGGGGTGAAGCCGACTGATTCCACTCTTGACTGGGACATCTTGTACAAGATGAACAGGCAAATACTGCAAGGCTCGGATCACTACTATTTCGTAGCTGAACCAGTTGAACTGGAAACAGGTTTAGGTGAGAAGACCGTTGAACTGCAGAAGAACCCTTCTGAAAAAAGGGGCGTTTCTGTGAAATCAAGTGTTTTCATTTCCAAGAAGGACTTCGACGAATTCGAAGGCAAGACAATCCGGTTGAAGGATTTGGCTAATGTCGAGTTGCCTTCCGGTAAGCTATCCAGGAACCAGACCGACCACTCCTTCCCGAAATTGCAGTGGGTGTGCGAGCCTTCAGTCAAGGTCAAAGTGTTCAAGCCGGACGGCTCCATAGAGGAGGGTTTGGCGGAGGAAGGCGTTTCGAAACTGAAGGAAGGGACTGTTGTGCAGTTCGAAAGGTATGGTTTCTGCCGTTTTGACCGTGATGAAGGCGGCTTCAAGATATTCTATTATGCACACTCTTAGAGCTTTATCCCATTAGGTGCCTCAGCCTGAATTTTGCCAAAGCCAGCCGTAAAACGCGGCCGCTACTGGGGCAGGCTCTTAGGCGTCTTGCGGACCTGTCCTGTATGCTTCCACTTTGAACCTATTGAACGGGCTCGGGAACTTCGGCGTGTTTTGGTCGATGCGCGAGTTGCTTACATAGCACATTACGCCGCCGACATCGCCAATGATGTTCAGGTCGCGTCTTTGGTCCTCTTGCAGGCAGAATATTCTCCAGCCGCCCTCTTCCTGCTTGATGGTAAACTTCGATGCAATCACTTGGCCCGTCTGGCCCACGAAGCGGTAGCCTGTGCCTTCAGGTTGAAGTGGTTGAAGTAACCCGCCTTCTGCAATCACGTCGCTTTTGAACTCAAACGAGTTTTCGGTGTTTATGTCGTATCCGTCATAGAAGCTATTCCCGAAGTCATAACTCATTGAGGCTGATAGCTTGAAGAAAAGCGCTTGCACAATGAAAGGAGTAATCGAGTATGTCTCAGTTGATGCTACTTTTTTCTGTGACTTTTTGGCCTTGGCCCGGATGCCAATCGGCACATCGCTGGCTGAGGCGCTCGCCGTCAGCCCCTCCAATTCCTCGTAGGTACCTTTTCTTGCAACGTTGCCTGTGGAAAGCATTTTCGCAAATTGCGGGTCAACGATGAGGAAGACCTTGCCGCCGATTTCGATTCCCTCGGGCAAGAGTCTAGTTTCGCGGCAGTTTGTTCCACAAGTCAAAAACTTTTCGCCAACTCCGACGGTTTTCGGAATCTTTTC
>JACROM010000139.1 GCA_016214445.1 Microcaldota archaeon | reverse complement strand
GAAGGCCAGCAAATGGCTTGCTGCAACAAGGCTATTCAGGTTGGTAATGCTTGTGAGGCGGAGGGTAGTGTTTGTACGTATGGTGTTGGGAGCGTGGTTTGTCCTGCTGGCGAGAGTTCGTTGAGGACTCCGGGTTGTCCGGTTGTTGAAGGGCAACAGTTTACCTGCTGCAAGAAATCAGAGGGACGGCAAGTAGGCAGAACTGAGTCCGGGCCGGCGACGAAGGAAATAGCGTTGGTCGTAAAGGACGCATCGGCGCTTACTGGAGAAGAGAAGTATGTTGAAAAGTTGCTGTCCGCGTACGGGCAAATTGAGTACGTGGAAGCGAAGGAATCTGATTACGACAAACTGAAAGGATATTCGACCATAGTCGCGGTTGACCGGCATCCCGAGCTTAAGAGCGAGTTGTTCGTTGACCTTCTCAAGGCAGGCCGCAGCGTGATTCTGCTGCACGACGCGCTGGTTACTATAGACGAACAGGTTGCTTCGGAGGTTGACGCCGCCAGCCCGTTCAAGGTGATGGACTCGCTTGCGTTCCTTGAAAAGTACGAGGGCGGTTTGGCGCCCGCAATGTCAAAGCAGTTTGTGGTCCAAGAAGGAGGCTCCGCTTACTCCGGCTACCAGCCTTTCTGGTGGAAGAGCGTTGCATTTACCGGGGCAGCGTGGGGCGAGAAGGCCACTGCTTTCTATTCCGACGGGTTTGCTGGAAAGGGCGCAGCATTTGGTTATGACGCGTCCAAGCTGAGTACGCGCGGAAAGATGGTGATGGAACAATTGTTGGCGTGGGTTTTCGGAAAGCCGAAGATTACGTTGACAATTGAAAAGGGCAAGGTGGCTTTGTTCGCCAAGGACTCTTCGTCCGCGTTGACTGACGCGGAGAAGGTCCTCAAAGGCTTGTTGGAAGCAAGGGGCGAAAGCGTCCAGGTTGCGGCGTTTTCGTCAATCCTTACAACTGACTATTCAGGAGCAAAGGCAGTTGCTGCAGCTGAGAATCTCGGCATGGAATTCCGGAGATTCTTCAAGAAGGCGAGCGGGGAAAAACCGTCCCTGTTCGTCGGCGAAGCGTTCCTGATTTTCGTGAAGGCAACACCTTCTTCTTTCGGGAACATCGCCGTTGAGTTCAGCGAAGCGTTCGCCGCGAACTACGACGCAAACATCTTCAACGACATACCGCTAGTGGACGTGGGTAGCCGGACATTTGTCCATGCGGACGCCGTTGGCGGGAACGCGCGCGGCTCGCTGACGAGCGGCTGGATTCGCGCAACTGGGATAGGCGAGCGCGAAAAAGGACCTGACCGCAGGGACTTCTACGGCCGCGACGGCGGAGGCTTCTACAAGGAAAACAACGGAGTGAGAGGCGTGTTGTTCGGTTACGACCTTGGCCGCCTGGCTCCTGAAGGCAAGGTGTTCTTCAACGAAGCGCTCAAGTGGGTGTTCAGCGACTCCTCATACGCCCGAGCGGTTCCGCAGGGCCAGACTGCTCTGGTGATACTGGAATACTATGACAAGACGAAACTGACCGCGCACGAGGCTGCAACCAAGAGCCACCTTGAGAGCATGAACAAGCTGGTCTACGTCGTTCCGCAGGGCCAGAAGTTTACGACCGACTTCAGTGGTGCGGAGATGATTATTCTTGCGGAATACCCCGGATTCAGGATGGCGAAGTACTTCAGCGGAATGGGCGACAACACCAAGAAAGTCGGGTTGTTTGGCTCCGCCACCAAAACAGTTGCCGCAACTTCCGACATGCAGAACCTGCAAAACAATTTCCTCGTGCTGGACAACAAGGGTTTCCTCAGCAAGTTAAGCAAAGGAAACTACTTCCCGAAAATCCAGGATTCCGGGATGATATACGGGGTTGATTCCGGCAGGACCATGGAAGGCTACCTCGCGCCATCTGCGAGAAGCAGGTGGACTACGTTGGGCGGTTCAGGGTGCTCCGGCGGCTCCTGTTATTGGAACACTGCCGCGTACGCCGTAGCAGAAGGCAACCGCTGCGTTGCGTTGTTCGGCTTCAGCCCGGCCAGCCTGAATGCGGATGGCAAGGTGCTCCTGAACAAGGTCATATTGTGGCTGGAGGACTGCAAGGCAAAATAAGGGCGTTTGCGACACATGGCACCGTTGTTTTTTGGGCGCCGCCTGTTCATACCACAGGCCGTCTTGACTCGCCATACAGTGAGGCCGACAAATTCCATGGCGAAATGGGCCGGTCTTGCCGTGCCATAACAAGGCTTTTATAACTGTTGTTGGCTAAACACAGTTAACGAAAACGCTTATTGAATGGGTGATTTAATGGGTATCTTTGGAGGACTTACGAAGTCATTGGGAATATCTAAGGAAATGAACCTCGACGAGTTCATGTCTGCAGCTGAAGCAGAGGATGTAGACGTGATGCACAAGGCTGCAGACTTCTACGTCAAGCCGATTGCCTTGCAGACGGACAACGACGCCAAGATAGTGGAAGAGGAGCTGAAGAGCAAGAACCTGGTGCTTTTGAACATTTCGCCCATGGCGAGAAACGCCACCAGGCTAAAGGTCATAGTCCAGGCCCTCAAGTCGTTCACTGTTGCTTTGAACGGCGACATGGCGAGAATCGACGAGGACAAGATTCTGCTCACGCCTCAAAACGTAAAGATAGTCAAGAAGCGCCACTAGGTTCGATTCGCGCGCTAGGCCGTTTTCTTTTTATTTTTTTATTTTCTCTTTTTATAGTTTTTTTCCTTTTTAGTTTGGGTTCCGCTGTTTTTCTTGAATTCGTTTTTGATTTAGCGTTTTTTTGGTTTTTGTTTTGGTTTTTTCTTTTTTCCTTGGTTTTTTGGTTTTTGCCCTCTTTCCTTTTGGTTTGTTTTTTTTTGCTTCCGGCCTGTTTTTCCTTTTGTCTCGGTTTTTTGTCTTTCCTTTTTGCCCGCTGCATTTGTCGCGTTTGCCTCCTGTCTGGAAGCATTTAATAATCTGGTTTCTTTAAATCCATTCATGCTTCTCGACGCGCAGACCTTCAAAACCGTTCTTACGCCCGAGAGCGCGCTCGGCATAATACAGAAGGTTCTACAGAAGAAAGGCTACCGAGAGTACGACGTGACAGACATCAGGCTCATCTACACTCCGTATTACCTGTTTTCGTTTGACGTGGTCGCAAAGGAAGGCGAAGGCTCTTCAGGAAGAACAGCATTGAACGCCTACACTGGCGACCTCAACGACTTCGTTCTTTACCTTATGGACAGGCCGCTCAAGAAGGAGCGCAACGTAGACGACAAGGCCGAGGTGGAGCCTACTGCGGTTCCGGAAAAGAGCGCGCGGGAAGTGTGCGCCGGAAAGCTGGCAGGCCACGTCGGGCTCAAGAAGGACAGCATCTCCATAGGCGCGTTGTCCAAGGTCTACATTCCGGTTTACAGGGTGTGGGTCCAGGTTGCGGACGACGACCGCAAGGTAGAGGTGGACGCGCTGGTCGGCGCGCCTACAGGCCTAGATGATTTGCAGTCGAGGGCAAAGGACTGGAACGCTTCGCTTGCTGAAGTGCTCGAGAAAATGAAGACCCCCAAGGGATGGGGCGAACTCGTCGGCAGCGTGGGCTCGCTGTTTTCCCCGACAGGCTCGCCGATAGTGCGTTACGGCGTGCCCGTACTCGTCATACTTCTTCTCATCCTCCTCATAGCGGGCAGGGGCGGTTTCCTCGGCGCGTCCGACTTGAAGTGCTCCCTTGACGAGCAGTTCATGAGCGAAAAGCAACTTTTTGGATTCGGCGCTCAGGAAGTGGTCCCGGCGTTGGGCGCGAACAACTCGTTCTACGTCCGCGGCACGTGCTACTTCTGGAACCGCGGCAAGGAGGAAGTGCCCATAGTCGTCGCCCGCACGCTTGTCAAGCGAGGGGAAAACATATTGGCGATGAATACTACTGCCGCAAGGAGCCTGCCGCCTGGAGAGATGCCGCGCGAGGAAAGGTTCGAGATGTACTGGCAGGAGAAAACCCTGGCGCCGGTCCAGTTTGCGTTCGAGAAAGGAATCTGAGTTTTTCTTAGCGCCGCTTCTTTCAAAAAAGTTTTCCCGCAAATGCGTCCCGTTTTTTCCTTGTTCTCCGTGTTTTTTCTGGGGCGTTTTAGTTTTTCCCGAGGGAAAATTCAACGTTTTTATTTTTCCGCGAAGTTTTTACGGGTTTTTTCCGCGGATTCTTTTCTTTTTTTATCTTTTTCTCCCGGTTTTCCGGTTTTTTTCCCGGAATTCCGTTTATTTTTCGTTTTTTCAATTTTTTTCTGAAATTTTTCAGTTAAGCTTATTAATGAAGAGGCCGTTCACAATTCGGTGATTTAAAAAATGGCGAAGAAACTTAAGAAGAAAAAGGGTTCGAAGAAGGGCAAGAAGAAGTAATCGCCTCTCTTAATTGTTTTCATTTGTTCCCTTTTTCTTTTTTCTTTTTTTGCTCT
>JACROM010000130.1 GCA_016214445.1 Microcaldota archaeon | reverse complement strand
TTCTTGTTTGATGGCGTGCGCGGCCGTCGCGCCGCGCTCTTGGAAGCGTTGAAGTACTGCCGCGATGGTGCTTCGTGTAACTTCACAAGCTTGCGCGATTTCGTCGATTGATTCGCCTTATTTTCGGTGGACGGCGATTAGAAATCGCATTCGAGGTTTGGATTTGGTTTCTGCCGCCGTTTTTTGTTTAATCTCGTGGAGAGAAACGCGCGGCAGGAACGCTTCTCCTCGAGCTAAATCCCAAGACATAAACCAATTAAAAAGTCTAAATATATAAGTTATTCGCTATTAGAGCTTATTTTCGCCGTATGGGTTATCCTATCCGCCGGGCTGTTGTTTTTCACAGCTGACCAGGAGAAAAGCGTTCAAACAGTGAACATAAACAAGCGTGCGGGACTCGTAGCGTCTGCAATCGGCGGAACACTTGTTGGCCTCATTTCAACAGGAATGGGCAACATTCTCGTGCCGTGGATGAACGTGTATGGAGGGATGCCAATTAAGCGTACTGTCGCGACTTGCATGTTCGTCATCTTCGCTACTGCGCTTGTTTCCGCGCTCACGTACGCTTTCCTGGTCCCCTTGGACTGGAACATGCTGTTGTACACGATACCAGGAGTTCTGATAGGCGGCCAGATTGGGCCAAGGATTTCCGAAAAACTTGACCCGGTACTACTGAAGAAAGGAATGTCCGTCACGTTCTTCTTTTTAGGCTTGATAATGATCTTGAAGCGGCACGCCCTATGGTAGGCTCCCTGTTTGGCTTGCGGCGCCGAGTTGCAACCCGAAGGCGCAATGGATAAGTGACGCAAGAAGATATACGGAACGGGTGTGCGCCGCGCGCTATTGTGGCGCGCATAAAAATTCGCGCCACTTGCACTTGCTATGGGCGGTAGCTCTGAATCATGTTCGCGGCAGCCATTGTCCTGGCAAGAATGGCGTCGCAAGGGTTACACCAACTGTACCAACCAAAGCGACCTTTGTTGACCTTGCGACGGTCTTCTTCGACAATGCTTGCCTCAAAGAAACACTCATTTCCTTCGCCTGTAATCCCTTACCGCTTCAGGGGGTTTAAAAAACCCCTCTTCCGCTAAAACTCAATATTTAATAGCATGGTTTTTGTTCTAATCCTGATGATTTCGTTTTTAGAAGTCGGCTTGCTGGTGCTTTTCGCGGCATTCGCAGGAATCCTCTCAACGCGGTTCAAGGTTCCGCCAGTGCTCGGCCTCTTAGCCATAGGCGTTTTAATAGGGCCCTCGTTCTTGCGGCTGATTACGGAAGGCGAGTTCATTTCCGCTGTGGCGGAGCTCGGCTCCATGCTTTTGCTTTTCAGCATCGGCGCGGAATTCAGCTTGGCAAGGCTCAAGCAGTACGGGTTGAAGGCGCTCTCCATAGGCTTCTTCAAGCTCGCCATAGTGTTCTGGCTTTCCTACCAGTTTTCACTTATTCTCGGCCTGGATTCCACCACTTCGCTTTTCGTGGCCGCGATTCTCGCCATAACAAGCACAGCGCTCACCGCCAAGCTTCTTGAACAGCAGGGCTTGGCTGAAAGGGAGGAGGTGCCGTTCCTTGCAGCAGCGCTCATAGTGGAGGACATCTTCGCGGTTTTCGCCTTGGCTTTCTTTTCTGCCATGCGCGGCCAGGCTGCAATCGAGCTCGTGTCGATACTCTCGTCTGTTGCGGTGTCAATAGCAGCGCTTGGCATAGCCTACTTTCTGGTGCTTGAAGCTCTCCGCAACCTCTTTACCTGGATGACCGAGTTCGAAACCCAGGAGACCATGATGTTTTTGGCGTTGGCCATAGCAGTAGGCTTCAGCTACCTCGCGCAGGCAGTTGGCTTAACAAGCGCCATAGGAGCTTTCCTTGCTGGCAGCGTAGTTGCGTCGTTGCCGAAAGGCCGGACGTTGGAAAAGGCCATCTCGCCGTTCACTCTCGCGTTCGCCTCCATTTTCTTCGTTTCCGTAGGAATGCTCGTCAACGTCAACGCTATAGCCCAAAACGCGTGGCTCATAGCTTTCATAACTCTTGCTTCGGTCCTGTTCAAGTTCGTTGGTACGGGTATAAGCACCTACTTCAACGGCTTCTCCGCGAAATCCGCTGCCTTTTCCGGCGCAGCCATGCTGTCAACCGGAGAATTCTCCTTGGTCATAGCGGCCCAGGCGCCTAATGCCCCGATCGACTTGGTCGGAATGACTTCCGTGATTGTATTCGTTTCCAGCATAATAACTGCCTTGGCGGTGTCGAAGCACGAGGCAGTTGAGAAATACTCGCGCATGCTCATGCCGCACTTCATCCAAGTGATAGGCAGGCGGACTGCAGGAGAGATAAGGCGTTTCCACGAGGCGATTACGGCGCTTCCCTCGAGCGTGCACGACAGCTACTTGAACGTCAAGAAACAACTCGCTGCCGCAATCTTGGTGCTGGCGGTTGCCGCAGCGTCCATTTTCATGCTGGCAGACAAAGAAGTGGTCATAGGTTTGTTCAGCGTGCCAGGCGCATGGCTCATAGTGTTGGTGATGCTGGTGGTGTTGTGGCTGCCGCTCCGCGCGCTGTCAGTTGACTTGGCGGTCATTTTTGAGGCGACCCGAAAGCGTCTGAAGGAACGCGCGTCGATTTCGAACTCCGTGCTGCTTTTGGCGCTGTTCTCCCTCGCGCTCTTCGGGCCGTTCCTGCTGCCGAGCATCCAATTGTCGCCCTGGCTGCGGGAGGCTGCTCTGCTTTTGATAGGCGTGTTGATCCTCGCCCACTTGGCGCGCATGAGCCCGGAGTTCAAGGAACCGTCGCCCCTGTTTTTCAAGGACGCGAAATGGGGCAAACCAAGTAGCGCTCCAACAAGACGAAGGAGAAGGAGATAATTTTCCTCATCTTCATATGCCCGCCATTATCCTCGACACGTCCCTCGTGCCGGGCGCGAGGCCGAACAGCCCGATGAGGAAAGCAATGTAATTCCTTTCCTCTTCCTTCTCCTTCTTCAGGAATTCAACTGCGAGGAATGCGAAGGCGATTTTTATTGCGAAGAACGCCCACGGGCCTATTGAGGAAATGATGGCGCCGCCAACTACGTGCTGTTCGCCGTAACCCGCGAAAGCAGTACCCACAAACGTTGCGGCTCCGTCGAACACCTGGCCGAAAACCATCAAGCTGAATATGGGAGTCAGCGTGAAGCCACGTTTCTTCGAGGCCCACGCAACCAGGCCGTAAGCGATTCCGGCCAGAACCAGCACTGCCAAACCGAAGTGGAACGCTTTGAACAACGGCGCAATCACGAAGAACGCTACTGCCGCGTAAACCCAGCCCGCTTTCTTGACGTAATCAAGAGTTTTTTCTTTGTTCTTGGTCGCTAGCCACGAAACCAATGCAGTCAAAGCCAAAATCAGGAAAACAACAACGTAGATGCCGGGAGTAACAAAAGGGCTGAAACCCCCTAGGGCGTAGTCCCTCGTAAGCACTCCCGCGTCCTCGAAAACCCGGAAGAAACCGCCGAACAAAACATAAGGCAACAGGGCGAAGGCGAAATTGTCGCCTATCCTTACCTTCTTCCATTTCAGGAAACGGAAAATCGCGTAGACTGCGGCAATT
This sequence comes from Microcaldota archaeon, assembly GCA_016214445.1. GTDB lineage: Archaea > Micrarchaeota > Micrarchaeia > Norongarragalinales > Norongarragalinaceae > JACROM01. The sequence goes on along the minus strand of JACROM010000130.1, from coordinate 2,891 downwards.
GCCAAGGCCGCGTAGGCGAGGGTATTGAACACGTTGTAGGGCGCGTATTCCGACTGGTAGCGGATTGGGTTGATGAAGTATTCTTCCAAGAAATTCATCTATTTTTCCTCATTTTATACAAGTGCGCTCTTATTGCCGCCTCGGCAATTCTTTGCATTATTTTGAGGTTTCTTGCAAACAAGGCGTTTCTTTCTTTAACTTTCCCGCGTTGTTCAGCTATTGGTTCAATTACGGTCATTGGCTTGAAACCACTTTTTATAAATCGTCTATGTCGCGCCCTTGTCTCTTTTCTTTCCTTGCCTATTTCTTTTTTCAATAGCGCAGTCATTGCCCGTTGCTCGAATTCGGAAAGCACAACAACTTTTGGACACGTTTTTTTCAATATTGTTGCAACATTTTTTAGAGTTAGATTCGAGGTTTCGTGATCTTGTATGTATTGCCTGTATTTTTTGCCGGAAAGACAGTCTAAGTCAATATCTGCTATACTTGCTTCGCCTTCAACTTCATTCGGCTCTGCTTTTTTGCCACATATAGACCCATAAATGTGCCCCACATTGATTATATCCTCCTCTTCAATCAGCCCATGTTTTATTGCATGCCGTACGTGATTCATGTAATCTACGACGTCATCGTTTACTCTTTTAGTGTCCGCGTCGCCATGTGCATCAGCCCTGATTATATTTTTTCCTTTTTCATGGAGGTAATAAGCTGGAAATGCCCCCGCATGACTTTGGCTTAAAACTATCATCAGGTCAAAATCTTTTGTTTTTTCCCGCAATTCTTCTCCGGCTTTTTTTAACTGTTCGAGGTTGTTAGGCGCGCTGCTATAGAGGCAGCCGTACTCTGAAAAGTAGTTTTCCGTATCTCTATATTTTGTGTACGGGTAATTACGCAGATCAAGGCTGCCGAGGTCTTTCAACTTAACCCTTCCGCCGTATTTGCTATTAATCTTTTTTCTAATCCTTCGAAACAGTTTTTCTCTGACTTTGCCTATGATTTCGTGCCTTATCGGAATCCTGTAATCATTTTCCCAGAACCTACTTAGTTTAGACCGTGCTGAGAGTGTTACGTGCATTAGCGGAACAGAAATAACTCCAACTTTTAGTGCTTTCTCCTTAACCGGCATGGCTGAATTAACCGCGGCGTTTTAGAAAAACCTTCCTACTCTCCTCGAACCTCGCGTGTATGGTCAGCCTTGGGGCGGCCAAGCGGCTGGGGCAGAGCTCGTTCAGCACGCAGATTTCGCATTTCGGTTTGATGGGGAGACAGAGGTTTTGGCCGAACAAGACGAACAGGTTGTTTATGTTCCGCCACTCGCGCTTCGGGTAGATTCGCTTCAAGCCATGCTCGGTTTGCTCGGGTGTTTTCGTGCGGACCAGCCCGAGCCTGTTGGAGACGCGGTGGACGTGCGCATCAACTGCAATTGCGGGCTTTCTGAACGCGTAATTCAGCACGCAGGACGCGGTCTTGCGGCCGACCCCCGGCAGCTTTATGAGCGCGTCGATTGTCTCCGGCACTTTCCCCCTTGTTTCCTTCAGCAACTGCCCGGCCAATTTTTTTATGTTTCTCGCTTTGGTCCTGTAGAACCCGACAGGTTTGATGAGTTTCCGGATTGTTTTGATTGGCGCCTTGGCCAGCTTTGACGGCGAACCGTACTTGGCGAAAAGCTTCCTTGCTGCGATGGCGGTAGTGATGTCCCTGGTCCTGGCGGACAAAACAGTTCCAACCAGAACCCTGAACGGGGTTCTTTCTGTACCGGAGTAGGCAGAAGCGTTTCCGAACAGCTTCTTCAGCCTTTTCAGTATTTGAATTTGTTCCATGATTCAGTACTCTTTTTATCATTGCTCAGCTTAAGAAACAGTATGCTTGCCTTGAAGGTCGGGAAGGAAAGCGCCGAAAAAGCGAAACAGTGGCTGCGCTCAAAAGCAATACTCGCCCCTGAAACAGGGGCGGAACGCGATTCCCTGCACGTCTACTTTCCGGCACTTAAAAAACTCAAGGCGCCCTTTCACGCGGAGTGGGTGGAGAAAAAGTTTACTCCAACGAGGCGCTCGAAGACCCTGCGGGAGGCTTTGAAGGGCAAGCTTTCGCCAGAACAAATGGAAAAGCTGGTTTCAGCTTTCGACGTGCTCGGCAGTATAGCGATAATCGAGGTGCCGGCGGAACTTGAAAGCAAGGAAAAAACCATAGCTTCCGCGCTCATGGAATCACACCCGCACGTCCGGACGGTTTTGAAAAAAGCGTCGGCGATGGAAGGCGAGTTCAGGATACGCGAAGTCAAGTGGGTGGCAGGTGAAAAGAATTACGTCGCTAATTACAGGGAAAACAATTGCTTGATGGTTTTCGACGTGCGCAAGACCTATTTCTCTACAAGGTTGGGCTTCGAAAGGCAGAGGGTTGCGGGGAAAGTGAGGCCGAAGGAAAACGTTCTCGCGCTGTTCGCGGGTGCGGGGCCTTACGCTTTGGTCATAGCCAAAAAACAGCCCTCTTGCAGGGTGAAGGCCGTGGAACTCAACCCGGACGCGTTCAAGTGGATGGCTAAAAATATTGAATTGAACAAGTTGAAGAATGTCGAGGCGATTCAGGGCGACGTCAGGGTTGTGCTGAAAAAAATGAGGAGGTGGGCGGACCGCGTGACCATGCCGCTTCCGCACACAGGCGAGGATTTCCTTGATTCTGTCATAGGCGCTACGAAAACTGGCGGCGTGATACACTTCTACACTTTCGGAGGGGACAAGGAAGGCGTCTACAAGCGCGCTTTGGGTTTTGTCCGGTCAGCATGCAAGCGCAACAAAGTGAGGTTCCGCGTCCTGGAGAAAAGAGTCGTCCGGCCTTACGCTCCTTACGTGTTCCAAGTTGTCGTGGACTTCAGGATTGGCAGGGAGAAGAAG
>JACROM010000133.1 GCA_016214445.1 Microcaldota archaeon | reverse complement strand
TCAGTAGGGTCTACCAATTTTAGCTGCAGCAGCGTTATCCGTTCTAGCTCACTTCAAAAAAGGGTCGTAAACTTCGGTCTGCGCGTTAGTGATGCGTCTGGGATTTGAGTATTAAACTCAGTTCCCTGTTTTTAGGGAACTGAGCTGGAAACTTAATGCTCTAGCCGGGATTTGAATTCCCGACCATCCTTTCTCTTTTCTTGAAGGGTCGGCCGAAGTTTTCTTTCTTTTGGACCGACCAGCTTTTCTTTCTTTCTTTCATAAAGAAAGAAAAGATGGTCCCCGGGTCGCCGGCTTGAAAGGCCGATATCCTTTCGGTGAAGCTTTTCTCTTCCTTTCGTAAGAGAGGCGCTTTTTCTTTTTAACAAGCGTTTCGTCGCAAAGCAAAGCTTTGCGAGCGTGCTACAAAGCCAGCGAGGCTTTGTTCGCATTCTTTTTCGGAAAAAGAAAAAAGCTTCTTGACCGGACTAGACGACTAGAGCGTATTGGCGGAGCGATAGTCCAGAGCAGGATATCGCAAATTTCGCGGAATGATTTTGTGGTTTTGGGGCTTTTTAGGCGTTTTGCCTGGCGGCCGGTTTGGGTTTTATTGCTGTTGTACCGCCGGTTTCAGCCTTGTAAGCGCTATGGCGAGCACAACAAGGTTGACTACGTTGCCTATTGCCGCCTCGATCGCGGTGAGTGTTTTGGCAGCTCCGTAAGGGGAGTAGTCGCCGAGGCCTACCATGAAGTAGGTTGTCGCGCTGTAATAGAACGCATCGCGCTCCGGCGTGTACCTGTATTGCGAGCGCAGTCCCGAGTCTGTTGTGTGCGTCTCAAGGAAGACGTAGAACATTCCGAACAGGAGTATTATGGCTATGAGGAGGAAGAGGTATTTGCCTATCAGCTGCTTCCAGTCGCGCTGGGTGCGCGTGAGGAAGTCGTAGGTGAGTATGACGGTCATGGTCAGCAGTGCCGCGAACACCAGCACCACTGCCGCGTCGTTTTTCATCACTGTAGTGAGGAAGCCCGGCACCGGGTCCCACGTGACGCCTATCAGGAGCAACAGCGTGAGCACTCGGCAGATTCTGAACCATATGACGTAACCGCCTATGATGTGCCTGTGCGCCGTCATTTTTTGCCTCACTTGTTCTGAATCGCTTTCAATCTATTTATTTGCTTTGACCGCCTTCAAAACCTTTCCATGGATTTCTCCCGCAGGAAGGAGCTTCCCGTTCTTGACGCACTTAACCGTTTTCCAGCCTTTCCTTTTCGCCAAAAGCTTGTAGTTGGCGTAGACGCGGTTCTCGAACGTAGAATCGGTTTCGTGGATGTCGCGCTTGGTCAGCTTGTTCTTCTGCTTTCTTCCGGAGTAGAGCTTGGAGGTTTGGGTGCGAGGCACGTCCAGGAAAATGATTTTGTCGGGTTTTGGAAGACACCCTTCCAGTGAGTCTATCCACTTCCACAAAGCGTTCCTGTTTTTCACCAACGCTCCTTGGAAGGCGTAGTTCGAGGGCGAGTAGCGGTCCAAGACAACCCACGTTCCTTTTTTCAGGAGTGAAAGGATTTTCTTCTTGTGTGCGTACCTGTCCAAGGCGTACAGCAGGCACGCCAGTTCCACCAAATCCTCTTTCCTGCCGAGTTTGCCTGCGAGATAAAGCGCGATGAGTTTTCCGTAAGCCGAAGAATAGTCCGGGAAAGTCATGTAAGTTGTGGCGTGCTTTTTCCTGAGGTGCTTAACCAGCAGCTTCACTTGGGTGTTTTTGCCTGCCGCGCTCAATCCTTCCAGAACGATGAGTTTTCCTTTCATCTCTAAAACAACGCTTTCAAGGCTTTTTAGGGTTACTAGCGCAGGCCGATTATGTGGTACAAGGCAAGAGCAGTTATGGGCAGGACCATGTTGTCGTCCGAATTCAGTTCCAATGTTTCAGCAGCGGCCAACGCGAGCGCGTAGGCGAGCGAGGTGCTGAACGGCAGCACGAGCGAGGCTATCGCGGCCGAGCTGAACATGAACGCGAGGAATCCTTCCCATGTTTTCTTCCTGTTCCAGGAAAGCACGAGTTTTCCCTTCATTCCGACGAGCGTGGCGAAGCCGTCGCCAACAGCCACTATGGCTATGATGGCAAGGGCGAAATCAAAAGGCGCGAATGTAAGGGCGAGCAACGCGCCGGCGAAGTACATTATGGCGCCTTGGCCCGGGAATTTCGCGCTTTTGCGCTCGAATCTTTCGAGCACATCGTCAACCAAGGGCACCTTGGATCCCGAAAGCTTGAGGTGGAGCATCGCTATGCCGACTCCGACGCCGAAAGCGTACAAAAGCATGGTGTTCTCCCTTCCGAAGAACAGCGCCGTGATGAGGAGGAGCCCGCCGAAGAGCATGTGGAACAGCTGCCGTTTGTACTCGAAGTCCGCCTTCATGGTTCGTTCCACCTTTAGGCTTGGCCTGCTGTTTCCAAAAGGCGTTTGCCTTGCCTTCCTTCCGGTTATTCTAGCTGCGCGTATTTTCGCCTTTGTCGAATTGATTCTGCTCATTTTTTTTCCCTCATGTGGAGCCAGTTCAGCAGGTAAACCGTTATGCCGAGCGCCATGCCGGCAAGTATTTGGCCAGGGGTGTGCACGCCAAGGTAGATTCGAGAGTACGCTATGACAAGTGCGAGCGGCGCCGCAACAAAAAACCATTTGCTTCCGACGCTGCCCATAAGGAAAACAGCTGCCAAGGCCGCGTGTACGGACGGGAAACCTGCCTCAGTTGGGCATGGAACAAGCGAAGCGAGTTCGGCGCACGGCCGGGCGGCGTTGAAATATGTTTGCATCGCCAACGAAATGATGAGCGCCATTATTCCCGCCTGCGCGTAGGCTTTTTTCCTCTCGAAGAGAATCACGCCAGCGAGGAAAAGCGCCAACAGGACCAGAACATTCTGGTAGTGCACCAGTATTGCCGCTTCGGTGAAAATATCCATTTACATTTTTCGTTACTGCAGGCAACTTTTTATGCCCTCGTGTGCAATAAGCGTTTCATGTATGCTTTGTATTTGCTTGGTTCCATAGTCGCGATATTCTTCGTCCAGCTTTTCGTCAAGGGCTTCACGGAATCGTTTTTCCTGGTGCCTTCGCTGGTCGTATCGCAGCCTTGGACTCTTGTAACGAGCATGTTCCTGCACGTAGGGTTTGCGCACCTTTTCTTCAATGGTTTCGCTCTTTACATGTTCGGGCCGTACCTCGAGCAGATTGTCGGCTCGAAGAAGTTTTTGGGTTTGTATTTCGCTTCCGGTCTGGTCGGAGGCCTGGCGTATGCAGCCACTTACTTCCTGCGCATAGTGCCGGACATTCCGGCCTTGGGCGCTTCTGGAGCCATATTCGGCGTACTCGGCGCCATAGCAGTCCTGCGGCCCAACATGCAGATACTCATGATGGGCTTCATACCAATGAGCATGCGGCAGGCAGCTCTTTTCTGGGTGGTGCTCGAGTTCATCGGCACCTTCAACATCGCTTCCGGCATAGCTTCTGCAGCGCATTTGGGAGGGCTCGTTTTCGGTTTCTTGGCCGCGAAGTTTTACCTCGTGCGCAGCGCGCCCAGCGAGGAGGCGTGGTGACGCATGCCTTTTAACGTTGCGCGCGCGATAGTTCGGCTCCTCTCGGAGCACCGCAAGCAGAACCCTGGAATAGCCGTTGGCATTTTTCAAGGACCAAAGGTTAGGGCCTGTAATGAAATAATATAGTCAATTTTCGTTTGGTGCAATAACGTAATTCCACTCACCATGAAAAGAATCTGGTTCCAAATTGACTTTCTCGTAATCCCCATCTGAAATTTTTT
>JACROM010000006.1 GCA_016214445.1 Microcaldota archaeon | reverse complement strand
TGGGTTGGTTGCTTTTCGTTCGTACGAAGAAAGACCAACCTGCCTACACAGGTGAAGACGAAAAATTTTTCGGTTAGGGGACTGCACACGGTTTTCAGGTGCTAGCTTTAAAAGCAGAAGTCACTCATTGGTAACCCTCTTCAAAACGAACGGCGACCCCGTTGAGTACGTTCACATCAGCCCATGCTCGGATAATAGACCAACAGCAGGATGCTATCGCCGAGCAGAAAACCAAGTACGCTCACGTCAACCCATTCCGGGATAATAGCCAGCAGGCGACGGCTGTTCCGAATCGTTCCGCGCAAGTAGCAGGAGGATGAGGAAAAGTATTCCAAGCACCACCCAGGTGCTGAGGTCTCCGAGGTAGGAACTCATGCCGGCGTAGTTCACTATCAGTATGAGCGCGAGCCCGAGGAACGAGGCTATGAGAAGGTACTTGTTTTTGGAGGTGACGAGCAGTATGACGAAAAGGCCCAAAGCGATGAACCAGAGCTCGCTCTTTACTGCAAGCATCATTATTATGATGATGAACAGGAAGGTGAAGTCCATGGAGTAGTTACTTTCCCGTGGTTTTTATACTTCCTGTTTATAACTGGGACTGGGACGCGTCATACGGCTGGCCGAACGTGCCCTCGTACGGCTCCTCCACCTTGGTTACACCCCATTCCCACGGCCGGAAGCCCCAGAAGAAGCCGTAGCCGAACAACCCTAGGAACATGAGCCATTTCACTATGGGGAAAGGAATGACGAGCACGAACATCACGATGAAAGTTACAAGGAGGGCTATTGCCTTGTTGTTTATCACTTCCGGGTAAAAGAGGCGGTTAAAGGTGAAGAAGAACACCACTATGGTGGCTATGAAATCGAATGCTTCCCAGAGCTGGAAGACGAACATAGGAGGTTTATAAACGGCATACCTTTAAATATATGTCACTACTAAGTAGTTAATAAGATATTATGCAGACCGACACTTCGCTCACTTGGATGCTCATATTGTTCGCCTTGGTCATAGCATTCCTAAACCAGGGACACTTAGGCGACTCGCCACTTGTATGGGGGCCCGCAATGCTGCTTTTGGCGCCTTTCGAGCTCGCGATGGCAGTCGGGAACGCCTTCCCCCTGGTTGCGCCGCTGGCAATATTGGGACTCCTATTCTACAAGTTCAACGTATTGCAGCCCGCAGTAGGCGAAGGGATGCTGTTGTTCATATTCGCGTCCGTGCTCATAGTGCTTCTTGGCGTATAGGCCGAAGGGCATGCAAACCCTTTTCTTCCCTTTTTCTCTTTGTTTTCTGTGAAACCCACTCTTTTGCACGCGCTATTGTTCCTGGACAAAAAGCCTGCACGCTCCTCGGCAGCTTTGGCTTCCTTTCTCGGGACATCACAGCAGACCGCTTTCCGTTGGCTGAAAAGCCTCGAAAGGGAAGGGTTGGTAGAAAAAAACGGGAAATACCGGATAACATCGAAGGGCAGTGCATATGTGAAGAACCTTTTCGTGCAGGAAACTGAAATCGAAGGCGTCGTGTTTACGGGAATGGGCGAAGGGAAATACTATTTGGCAAAGGAAGGATACCGAAAACAGTTCCAAAAAGCACTCGGCTTCAAGCCCTACCCGGGCACTCTCAACATCAGATTGGAAAGCGAGGAAGCGATGGAAGCGAACCGGCAGCTGCGGCAAGGCAAGGGCATCGAGATAAGAGGGTTCCGGGAAAAGGAAAGGGCTTACGGCGGAGCGAAATGCTACAGGGTTCTCATACAAAACAAGGTAGGCGGCGCGATCATAGTGCCTGAACGGGCCCACTACACCGAAGAGGTGGTGGAGATACTCGCCCCGCTCAATCTAAGGAAGAAGCTCAACCTGAAGGACGGCAGCAAGATAATACTCAAAATCGAGTAAACACTCTCTTCAGGGTAATGCTTTTATGCCCGGGCGGAGAAGTTAACTGCATGGCAACAATCGGAATAGTGGATACCACTTTTTCCAGAGTAGACATGGGCGCTTTAGCTGAGGATGAAATCCGCAAGTTTCCGGAACTGAAAACAGTTCGCCGGACCGTTCCGGGAGTGAAGGACCTGCCTGCCGAATGCCTTCGCCTGTTGAGGGAAGGGGCGGACATATGCATCGCAATGGGAATGGTGGGCGCGGAACCAATAGACAAGCAGTGCGGCCACGAGGCTTCTCTGGCAATCCAGGGAGTCCAGTTGATGACCGGAAAGCACGTACTCGAGGTTTTCGTGCACGCTAACGAAGGCAGAGACGAAAAGGATTTGTACTCGCTGTTCGAGAACCGCAGCAAGAAGCACGCGCTTAACGCGGTCCGCTTCCTCTTGGAGCCCGAATGGTTCACCAAGCACGCCGGCCAAGGATTGAGGCAGGGACGAGAAGACGAAGGACCACTAAAAAAGTTGGACAGTCAGGCGTAGCAGCGAGGATGAAGGACAGTTGAAGGTGTAAATGGAAAACAACTGCGGGAGAATGAGCGTAGAAGTGGCGCAAGGAAGAATTTGAAAAAACAAGGCCCGGAAAAAGTGGCCCGGAAGGAAAAGCGGGAGAAAGAAAAAGGTGGAATAATGGAGCATGAAAAAGTCACAGAGCTCATAGTCATCGAGCTAGTGAAGGCAAAAGCAAAAAGCAAACCAAGGATAGCCATAGTCCGCGCCTTGTTCAGGTGGAAGCTTCGCTCAAAACTGGCAAGCCAGTGGGCATAGGAATAATCGGGCCGGGCGTCACTTCGGCGCAGGCGGAAGCGCGGGCGGAAGAATACGCTAAAGGGGCAGTTGAAGCATTCGCATTAACACATCAGTCAATCATGGAAGTGAAGTGAATGGAAAATGTTTTCGAAAACGTGAGACAGGGAAAGCTCGTGATAGTGGTGGACGACGAGCGTGAAGGAGAGGGCGACCTCATGGTGGCAGCTTCAAAAGCTACAAAGGAAGCAATAGCATTCATGCTGAACAACGGAAAAGGGTTCGTGTGCGTCGCTCTGCCGGAACAAAGGCTCAAACAACTCGGCATAGAAAGGATGGTTGAACGAAACACCGACGCTTTTTCAACGCCGTTCACGGTGACAGTAGGCACGAAAAACAAGAAGAGCGGCGTATCAGCCGAGGACAGAACCGAAGTGATAAGGCTCCTCATGAATCCCGCAACCAAGCCAGATGACATAGCCAAGCCCGGGCACGTCCTTCCTTTGGCAGCAAACCAGGACGGCCTCTTCGGAAGGTATGGGCACACCGAAGCGAGCGTAGACCTAGTTAGGCTGAGCGGGCTCGAGCCAGGAGCGGTGATATGCGAGGTGCTGAACGAAAAGGGCGAGGTCGCTTCCCCAGGTGAGCTGGCAGCGCTCTCGAAGACGCACGGCATCCCGACGGTTTCGGTTCGGGAGATTTTCGACTACCGCAAAAGGAACGAGAAGGTGGTCTTCTGCGCAGCCGAGTCCTCCCTCCCCACTGCGTACGGCGATTTCAAGGTGAAGGTTTACCGCGCGCCGGGAGACGCGTCGGAGCACGTAGCGCTGATACGCGGGGACGTTTCCGGTAAAAAAGTACTGGCGAGGCTGCACTCGCAGTGCCTGACAGGCGAAGTTTTCGGTTCGCTGCGGTGCGACTGCAGGGAACAGCTCGACGAAGCAATGAGGCGTATCGCCAAAAGCGAAGGGGTAATAGTCTACCTGCGCCAGGAAGGACGCGGCATAGGGTTGTTGAACAAAATCAAGGCTTACAAGCTTCAGGACAAGGGATTGGACACAGTCGAAGCCAACATGACACTTGGCTTCGCTCCTGACGAAAGGGATTTCTGGATGGCAGCCCAGATACTTAAAGACAACGGCGTAAGCGAAGTGATGCTGCTGACGAACAACATGGAAAAAGTGCACGAGCTTGAAGCGTACGGAGTGAAGGCTGAAAGGATACCGCTCCACGCAAAACCAGGAGATTACAATACCGGTTATTTGATGGCGAAGAAAAAGAAGCTGGGGCACCTCTTATGAGTGACTTATCCTTCATGAGCAGGGCTCTTGAGCTCGCTGCACTTGCCGGCAACGGGCCAAGCCCGAACCCGAAAGTGGGGTGCGTCATAGTCAAGGACGGCACGGTAATAGCGGAGGGCTTCCACAAAAAGTTCGGCGGCCCGCACGCAGAAGCAGAGGCGCTCGCCAAAGCCGGAACGGCAGCAGAAGGCGCGACAGTCTACGTTACGCTCGAGCCGTGCGTCCACCACCACCCCAAGAAGAAGACCCCGCCGTGCGTGCCCGCGCTCGTAAACGCCGGAGTCTCACGAGTGGTCATAGCGGCCAGCGACCCGAACAGGAAAGTGCATGGCCGGGGGGTAAAAGCGTTGCGCTCTGCCGGGATAACAGTGGAAGAAGGCATCATGGCAAAGCAGGCGGAAAAACTCAACCTTGGCGTCAGGAAGTGGGTTCTGGAAAACAAGCCTTTCGTCATCCTGAAGATGGCTTCGACTGCTGACTACAAGATAACCATGCCAGTTTCGCGGGCTAAACCCCGCGGTATCCCCCGGAGGAGGGCAAGACAAACGCCTTTGGGTCAGGCGCAGCCTGAAGAAACGGAAACGGCCCAAAGGCGGAATTCCAGAAAAAAGTGGATAACGAACAGGCAGGCCAGAAAGAAGGTGCACGAATTGAGGGCGCAGGTGGACGCCATACTCGTTGGCGCCAACACCGTTGTCGCGGACAACCCCCGGCTGACGTGCAGGACAAAGTGCGCAAAACAGCCTCTGCGCGTTGTTCTTGACTCGAAACTGCGAAGCCCGTTGACATCGAAAATTTTCAAGGACAGCCACGCTCTTGTTTTCACCACCAATAAGGCCGACGCGGGAAAAAGAAAGGCGCTGCAGAAGAAGGGCGTTCAGGTGGTGGCGCTGAAGACCGTGACTTTAGGCAGGGTTTTAAGTGAACTGGCAAGGCGCAACGTCGCCTACCTGCTCGTGGAAGGGGGCGCCACCGTAGCCTCGTCTTTCCTCAAGGAAGGCCTGGTGGACAAGACTTTTTTGTTCGTGGCGCCCCAGGTGACAAAGAAAGGAGTTGAATTGCCTGCGGAGATGAAGGCGTTGGAAACAAGCCGCGCCAAGATAAGCACTTTCGGCGACAACATGCTGTTCGAGTTCGGGTGACCGTCCGTCGCATCAAGAACCCAACCCTAAAGGGCCGCGGCTCCGGCAAAGCCGGAGTTGGGTTTGTAATTCGCGCGTGAACTTAACCCGTAAACGGGCGCGAATCCCTATAGTCCCAAGTCTGAAGACTTGGGATTCGCGCGGGTTTGAATCGCTGAGCTTGACCCGTTCGGATGGAGAGAGACGGTTATAGCGAGCCGAGAAAGTAATGCAACTCTTTTGCTTGGCTCGCTAGACTGCAAAGCGCGACTATTCGCTTGCAATACTTTCGCGCTTTGCTGTAAGTTCCCAAGAACTTTCTTTCACACGAACCGAAGAAATTGCCTGAACACGAATTCGACAAACGGTTTCTCGCTCTTTCCTTCAACCGATTTTATCAAGGCTTCAAAATATCCTCGCGTGTCCTTCGAAACATTGAGAATCGGATAACCGCAGTCAAAAAAAGCCTTGTTCAATAGCAAACGAGACACGCGTTTGTTGCCGTCCGCGAAAGGATGGATTACGTAAAAACGCAAGTGCAACAACGCGGCCAATTCCACCGCATTAAGCTTTCCAACGTTCAAATTATACCATCCAACGAGTTCGGCAATCTTGCTTCTTATTTCTCCATACGCAGGCGGCCTGAACCTTATTTCTTCTGCTTTTTCATAGCTTTTCAGGTAAATATACGCCTGCTTTTTCCGGAATTCCCCCGGATTCTTGTCTCCGTACTCCGCCATTACAAGCTTGTGAAGCTCCAACAAGAAAGCCTGCGAAATGCCTTTCTCGCTTTCCTTGATGCGCCTCAAACCCCTAATCATGTCGAGCGCCACCCGCAGGTTCTCGTCCCTGACATTCCGAACGTTCCCACCGACAAAATTATAGGCGAGGCCCGCGTCCTCCCTCGTTATCGGCACGCCCTCCGTGGTCAAAGTAGTATATACGAAGTTCACGACATCGGTTTCATCCTTTTCGTCGCGCGCCGTCTTTCCGATTGCCCTGAGTTTTTCGGCGTACCTGCGGCGCCTCTTTTCCGCTTCAATGAGCTGTTCTCTCGTCAGGTAAATGCGTTCCGCGCTGCCAAGCAGATTGCGGTAAATCTTGTCGGAAAGCGCCCGCTGCGCGTACGCAAGTTGTTTCTTGCCTGGAACGCGCTTGCCTAAAAAGACGGAATAGACTTTCGGTTTTTCCAAGCGGATTGCTTCTTCCAAGTAATAGTACTGGTGCCCCTTCACGTCCTTCCGCCTAATAGCCACATCGTATTCTAGGCGGTGGCGATTAATAAAGTTATCTTACATTTTAAAGCTCAGATGTAAGCTAAAAGACACGTTAAAAACGGTTGGACTGATTATCGTACTTTTCCCGAGGCGAAGTAAGATAACCGTACGTCCGCTAGGCTAAATCCAGCAAGCGGGCGGAGTAAACCGGGCGGCCGCGTTTACGCGGGAAACTCGCCAGCCTACCCTTACATTTTCATCAAAATACAAAAATATATAAATATGTAAGGGTAACGAATCAGTATGGTAACAGTAAAGAAAAAGACAATCGGCACGAAAGCGTACTACTACTTGGAACACGCCATCCGCACAGCGCGCGGCGTTACGACCAAGGAAAAATATTTGGGCACAAAACTCCCGGGCAAAATCGAGGAACTCAAACGCCAATTTCTTTCCGAGATTTACGAGGAACGCTGGTACCCCCAGCTTGACAAAATCAAGGAAAACTTCTCAAAAGAACAGCAGAAAACTCCCGAAAGTGTATTGGCAAAACAAGTCCGATCATTCTCTGTCAAATTCACTTACGATACCAGCAGGATAGAAGGCTCAAAACTCACATACCGCGAAACAGCGGACCTTTTGGAGAGGGGGCTTACTCCGCGCTCAAAACCCGTCGGGGACATCAAGGAAGCCGAAGCGCACGAAAAACTGTTTTACGAGATTCTTGATTACAAGAAAGAACTGACCCTGCAAACAGTGCTTTACTGGCACAAGAAATTCTTCGAAGGGACAAAACCGGACATGGCGGGCAAATTACGCGAATACCAAGTGGCCATTTCAGGAAGCAAATTCATGCCACCCCGCCCGATAGAAGTTCCGGTTTTACTCGCTGAATTCTTCAAATGGTACTCTCGAAGCAGGGAGAAACTCCACCCGGTAGAACTGGCCGCACTCGTTCACCTGAAGTTCGTGACGATCCACCCATTTGGCGACGGGAACGGAAGGACAAGCCGGCTGCTGATGAACTTCGTCCTCCACAAGCACGGCTTCCCGCTCCTGAACATCTTCTACGAGAACAGGAACAGCTACTACAACGCGCTCGAACGCTCGCAAACAAAGAAAAACGACGCCGTATTCGTGCAATGGTTCTTCAAGAGATACGTGAAGGAATACAAAGCGTACTGCAAATAGGATGAAACACGGCCAAACATCGGAAATGAGAGGCAGTTGATTTCCGCGGAAATTTCCGCACCTATTTGTTTACTTTATAGATGAGCTCGCAAAGGTAGTTCAAGGGGGCGGCATCGTTTTTTATTGCCGCCTCAAGAATACGCGTTCCAGGCTTAGGGTGTTTCTTTGCTATCTTTAGAATGATAGCCAGCACTGCGCACGGCTGCTTCAGGCCGTTATCCTCAAAATTCAAACCCGGCAACAAGGTCTCTATGTTGGCGGGATCGTTCGCCAACTGTTCGATATCGCGTAGGTTCTCAGCCTCGTCAAAGTATGCCCTGCCTTTTTCGCGTACCCTATTCAGGACGGAAACCGCCAAAGACTCCATGAGAAAAAAACTGGAGATCCGCTTATTTTAAGAAGTGTTGTAATACAGTAATACAACATGACTGACAGACTTTTGCAGGAGCTTATGTCCAAACTAGGCCTAACCAAGAAGCAGGGCCAGACCTACGGGTGCCTTTTCTCGCTGGGAACCGCATCAGCCGCGGACATAGCGCAAAGAACCGGAATCAACAGGACGCTAATCTACGACCACCTAAACACCCTTGTGGAAAAAGGAATGGTCTCGGTTAGCCAGATAAACAATAAGCGGGCCTTTACCGCGCTTCATCCCCGAACACTGGCGAAAGTTCTCGAAGACAAAAACAACGAGGAAGAAAACAGGAGAAGAACTACCTTAAAAGACCTGAAGGAATTATTGCCTAATTTGGAACGGCAGTTCAACATGACCAAAAGAATCTCCGCATCCATACTGATGGGCCAAAAAGGGGTCCACAATCTCTTTCAAGACGTGACCGCTACCCTGAAAAAAGGACAGGAAGACCTCGTGTTCATAGCGAATCACGAGGGCAGGGAATTGCTAGGCACTACAATCAAGAAATACTACGCGCAAAGCAAAAGGAAAGGGATACGCATCCGGGTAATTTTCGATTCGAGACCCCAGACGGTGAAGATTGCAAGCGAAACAGCCAGATTGCCGAACGTCAAAGTCAAATACCTGCCCGCCAGCTATTCGACCCTCACGACTTTTCACGTCTATGGAAGCAAAGTGTCCCTGCTATTGTTCTCCGAGGGCGAAGTCTTCGGACTCTTGATAGATAACCAAAAGATAGCGGCAAGCCTGAAAAAACATTTCGAAGCGTTGTGGAAAATGGCGGCCAACGCCCCGGTTCAAACTAACTAAACAAATAGTAGAGCGCAAGAACAAGGAAAAACGGGAAAACCCGCCAAAACATCTCCTCCTGCTCTTTGCTGAACTTGTCGATGAACTTCGCAACCGGCACGGAAACTACCTCTCCCACTAAAAGTACTCCTGCTGCTGAAAAACTATTTCTTCTTTTTCTTTGCGCCTTTGGGTTTCTTAATGCCCACGACCTTCATCGCTTCCTGCTCTATGAAATGCACGAACCCGCGCACGTTGAGCAGGAATTCGCCTTCGTTCATCACCGCAAAAGCTATGATGCCGAACAGTACGCCTGTGGCGAACCACGAGAAAAGCTTGTCTGCAAGCGGGAACGTCGTTGCTTTTAGCGCGTCGTAGACCGTGTAAGGGTACCGCGACTGCAGGTAGTCGTTGACTATTATCATCGCCGACGCAGCAAGCAGGATGAAAAAAACCCTCCACTTCAGGTGGTAGAGCTTCGCCCTCTCGGCGTGGGCGATCTTGTAGAAAGACGCGTATTTCTTCAGACGTTTAAAAGCCATTACTGGGCACCTCCGGGTTTTTTCGGTTTGAACGGGAACAAAGTGTTCCACACCAAAGAGAAAGTCGGCAACATGAACAGTATGCCGCTCGTGAGCAGAATCCAGCCTGCCACGCCTATGCTGCCTATCCACGGGTGCTCTATCACCAGATAATAGACGACTATTGCGCTCACCACCAACGTGAGCAGGGGCGAGAACGCGAGCTTGTCTCGGACCCAGGAGTACCACCACCACGCCACGAAGAACAGGACCAGCCACTTCGCTATTTCGACCCAGAACATTATGTCCTCAAACATCTAGCTGACACCCATCATCTGCATTCTCCGGATCTGTTCCATGTCCGGGTTCATGCCTGCCCCGCCCATCTGCTGCTGGCCCATGTGCTTCTCGAGGAACTCCATGTCAGAAGGCGACACTGTGCCGGCCTCGATTTTTTCGGTTATATTCTGCATCCTCTGCTGCATCCTCAGCGGGTCTATCTCGGAAACGTGCGACAGGCGGTCGCCCATGATGTGGTAGCCTAACAGAGGAAACAGGCCGAACCACGCGAGTTGCTGTATCTGCATTCCGAAGAGCACCATGAAGACGAAGAACGAAATGAGCAAGGTCATGGAAACTCCGTGTACGAATATCATGTAGCCCGATACGGCCGCGCTGACGCCGAAAAGGAGCTGCATGTCGCGGAAAGTGAGGTAGAGCCAGAAAAGCGTGTAGGTGAACACAAGCAGCTGGATGACGAAACCCAGTTCAGCCAGGGTCTCGAATATTTCAACGGCAAAAGCCATGGAAGCGTTACTCTCCGGGCGTATAAAAAGGTTCAGACGGGCGCGTGGCGAAAGTTTAGGTAATACCGTAGATGACGCTACCATAAATTAATGGCAGGCGTTATGATTTCATGAGGGAAAAACGACTTTTTTCGTTGTTCAAAAACGGTACGATTGCGGCCGCTGCCGCAAGAACTTTACCGAGTTTACGGGAACGCGTTTGAGCGGCTTGCGAATTCCATTCAACGTGCTGGCCTACCTGCTACACCAGTTCGTGTTAGGCACGCCAGCTTTCCGCATTCACAGGGAAACCGGCTTGAACATTCAGACCGTCGAACGCGTGTTCAGGATATTCAGGCGAGCGATTTACGAAGACAGCCTGTCTGAACTGCAAAAGTTGCGTGGCAAAATCGAGATGGACGAGACAATGTTTGGCGGTTACCAGCCAGGCAAGCGTGGCTGGGGCGCCGAGGGAAAAACCATTGTTTTCGGGATTTACAAACGCAACGGCAAAGTAGTCGTGTTTCCGGTGCCAAACCGTCAGGCGGAAACGCTCAAGCCGTTAATAGAACAGCACACTCGCAAAGGAAGCGTTTACTTGACTGATGATTACAAGGGTTACGCGTGGGTTGAGGCGCGAGGAAAGCACGTCACAGTCATAAAGGCACGCGGCAAACCGTTAGTTCACCACATCAACGGCATTGAAGGCTTTTGGTCGTACGCGAAAACGTGGTTGTACCATTACCGCGGCGTTCCAAGAAAATATTTTCATTGGTACTTGAAGGAAATCGAGTGGCGTTGAAGGAAATCGAGTGGCGTTTCAACAACCGGAACGAAAGCCTTTTCAACAAACTCGCAGAAATACTAGTAAAAGTCGGTAGCACGAACTAGGGTATTACCTAACTTTAAAATGTCCTAGTTCGCTTGATAGAAAAACCTCGCCCGATATTCCCTCACGTCTAAACCGCGGAGGTAATTGACGATGTTGGAGAAAGCCCATTTTGAAAAGTTGGGTCAATTCAGACTTTCGCTCATCCTCGGATATGGGAAGGGCCACGACACCTCCGGTTTTCGGAATAAACAAACGCAACCCGCGAGATTCAAGAGGATTTTTTTCAACATTACTTGTTGCGTCCATAACGTACACGCGCCCACCTTGGGCAAGATGACTTAGTATTCTGTCGTTTGACGGGGAAAGTTCCTTTATGAAACCATAATGCTGCGGTCTAGTCCGAGGCTTGACTCTGCGGTTTTTCCAAATTGCAGGCGGTTTTTCGTCCGGAATCAAACGGGAAATAAGCCGACGATCTTTTTGATATTTACGTTCATCTTTGCTTAGGCCGCTTTTCCATTTCGGTCGAGGTTCTAAAACGCTATCCATATTTTTTTAATCTTTTCCCAACTTATTTAAGCTTTCTTTGCGAATCTATTGTTGTGGTTGAACTGGTTAACCTCGAAACGGAATTCCTTGGCGCGAAGATGCGCAACCCTACTGTTCTCGCGTCGGGTTTCATGGGCGTGACCGGACTGTCGTTGGCGTCGGCTGCCCGGAACGGAGCTGGCGCGGTCACCATAAAATCGCTTTCACTCGCGCCGCGCGCCGGACATAAGTCGCCTGTTGTAGCTGAATTCGACAAGGGCCTTATCAACGCTGTCGGGCTTTCGAATCCCGGCGTGGATGCGGGGATTGAAGAGCTAACTGTCGCTAAGCAGAATGCGGGAGTGCCGGTGATAGCGAGCATCTTCGCTGACACAGTTGAGAATTACGGCAAGGTCGCCAAGCGGGTGGTTGAAGCGAAGCCCGACCTTTTGGAAGTGAACATTTCCTGCCCGAACGTGCAGAGCGAGTTCGGCACGCCTTTCGCTGCAGACCCGAAGGCTGCAGCTAACGTGACAAAAGCAGTTAAGAAAGCAGTTGGCAAGATGCCTGTCCTAATCAAGCTGGCGCCTGTTCCGCACATCGCGCTCGTAGCGAAATCGGTCGAGGCGGCAGGCGCTGACGGCTTGACGTGCATCAACACGCTCAAGGGAATGGTCATCAACGCCGAGGCAAGAAGGCCCATACTGACGAACAAGTTCGGCGGCATGTCCGGTCCGGCATTAAAGCCTTTGGCTCTTGGCTGCGTTTACGAGTGCTACGATGCAGTAAAGATTCCTATATTGGGTTTGGGCGGCGTCACGAGCGGAAGGGATGCGGTTGAAATGATGATGGCTGGCGCTTCAGCTGTGGGAGTCGGTTCGGCTTTGCGCTTCAGGGGCCCCAAAGCGTTCCAGTTGATTGCCGATGAAATGAAAGAATGGATGGAGAAGGAAGGATTCAACAAGCCAAAGGAACTGGTTGGTTTGGCGCATGAAAAACATTAGGCGGTTGGAATGACGGAAAGAATCGAAGCTCTATAAAACCGGGCGAACTGGTTGGTGTTGCGCATGGGTAACGAAATCGAGATTGCTGAAATAACTAAAATCCGGCAAGACAACCCCACCACCAAAACGTTCTTCCTGAAGCACAGGATGGACGCGAAGCCCGGCCAGTTCGTGATGGTCTGGCTGCCGGGAGTGGACGAGAAGCCTTTCGGCGTTTCTTACGCCGGCGAAGAGCTTGGAATAACCGTCTGCAAGGTCGGTCCTGCAACCGAGAAAATGTTCGCCCTGAAGAAAGGCGACCGGTTGGGCGTGCGCGGTCCTTACGGCACCCACTTCAACTTGAAGGGAAAAAGGATAATTCTTGTAGGCGGCGGTTTTGGTTCTGCTCCTTTGAGGTTGTTGGCCGAGGACGCCAAAAGGAAAGGAATAGCGGTTGACTTCGTCCAAGGCGCCCGCTCCAAGGAACGCCTGATTTTGGAAAGCGAACTGAAAAAAGTCGCTTCCGTCCACCTATGCACAGACGACGGCTCCTTCGGCCCGAAAGGCCGCGTAACCGACGTGCTGGAAACGCTTTTGGAAAAGAACAGTTACGACGCGGTTTACGCGTGCGGACCAGAGCTGATGATGAGGACGGTCGGCGAATTGTGCGAGTCAAAGGGAATCCATTGTGAAATCTCTGTTGAGCGTTACATGAAGTGCGGCTTCGGTGTGTGCGGCCAGTGCGACTGCGGAGGCTTTCTCACGTGCATCGAAGGGCCCTGCGTTCCTTACAAGAAACTCAGGGACAATGCGGAGTTCGGGAAAACAAGAAGGGAGCCGAACGGGCAGAAAAAGAGCTTCGTTTGAGTTTGAAGTTATAGCAAGCCAAGCGTATTTATTCGGGAAACTTCCTTGGTTTGCTTATGCGAGTAGTTGATTCTCCGGCTATTACCTCCGCAAGAAGAGAGTTGGAAAACTACCTTAGTAACTGTTAAAAAATAACTTATCCAAACATTAATAAAGTCACCACCCCTACTTTTCAAGTGATTGACGAACGACTCATCCGTGAAAAATTCAAACAGATGAATCCATCACTCAACGAACGC
>JACROM010000005.1 GCA_016214445.1 Microcaldota archaeon | reverse complement strand
CATTGGCTTGCCCGATTGCAAGTCACGCAAAGCCGAGAGCTTGATTTCCTTTGAATATCGTTTGTGTTTCATGCGCTACACCCCTTGTTTTTGCACTACGGGCGTGCTTATCTACCTGTTCCGTAACAGGGGTGCAGTCCAGTCTGAGAACTTCACGTGTGTTAGAAGAACGTTGCTTCCTTCTGCCTGCAGCTTGTTTTTGGCGTACGGGTGTTTTAGCGCTGTTTCGGCTATGAGTTTGGCCGTGTAAGGTGCGCAGAAGATATTGATTGTGCGTACATCGTCAGACATTTCGTTCGAGCCGTCGCTGTTTGATTCCGCGTGCATTGCCGGTATCGTGTAGCAAGTGTTTTTGTTTAGTTTTACGAGGATTCCGTCTTCAAACTCTCGTTCTTTTAGCCCGGTGAATATCATCGCGCCGCTTACTTTTACGTAAGTTTCTCCGTTTTCTTTTACGACGATTTTTTCGTTCGCTTTTTCGAGGTTTTCCAAGGCGTTGTCGGCTTTTTCTGTTTCCCAACGCAGGTATGCCGGGAAGTTTACCCTGAGGTTTGCTATTGCTTCTTCGAGGGTTTGTGCTGTCTTCCCTTCTGTCAGGTCTTTCTCGTATTTTGCGAGGTTGTTTAGGATGTAGTTGAGGTAGGCCAGCTTGTACGTTAGTTCTTCCTCGCTTCCTTTATTGCAGCCATAACCGGACTCGAGGCCTTCAAGTTTTGAAGCGTATACGCTTTCTTTGAATGTGAGCAGGGATTTGTCGAGCCAGCTGTTCGAGCACAAGCTCATTTTCTTTTCAACTAGGCTTTTTTCTGTGCCAAGATAGTAGATGAGTTTCTGCAGCCATAAGCTGTTGTATATTCTAGTCTTGAATTCCTTGGCTTTTTCAGATTTTTCTCCGTTTACTGCGGCAATGAGTTTGACGCTTTCTGCAGCGAGGTTTTCCCTTTCCCTGAGGAACTGTTGGTTGTTATACTTGAACTCCTCTATTTTCTCTCCTTTACTATCTGTTTCGAGTATTCCATTCATCTTCTGCAGGTGTGCGTCCACTTCTTCGCGTTTTTCCCTGACTTTTTTGGACAACGGACATACTGTTTCCGCCTTTTCTTTGTAAAGTAGTTCGCACCTTCTCGCTTCTGTTTTGAGTTCGTAGTCGCGCTTATCGGCGTAAGAGTTCGGGGCTATGGCTATTACTCCGTCCAAAAGGTATTTCGAGTATTCGGGCTTCCAGTAGGTTGACACTGTTTTTTTGCCGTCTTTGGTTTTTGCGACAACCATTATTTTCCAGATTCCTTCGGTTAGGGCGTGGCTGTTTACCGCGAGGCCTTTGTTTTCTTTTCCGATTTTCTTTTCCGGCTGTATATTGTAAATTTCTCGTTCTCCGACAGGGTAAATTTCTTTTAGGTCGTAGCTCGCTATTTTACTTGCTCGGATGTCGTAATTTTCAACTCCCAGGTTGTCTTTGAAGCCCATGGAGTATTCGAAGCCCTGCCATTCGCTTTCCTTTGCGAAAACTAGGTTTTTCAGTGTGAAGTCTTCTGACTCCGGCATTTCTGCTTCTTTTGGTTTGGTTTCAGCTCCTTTTGGCTCGATGTTGAAGTAAACCAGTACGGCTTTTTCGTTCTGTTCCTCTTTTTTCCCGGCCGCTTTTTTCGCGCTTTTGGCTATGGCCGCTTCCGCGGGAGGGTGTTTTTTTTGTGCTGTGGTCGCGGTTTCTTTGTTTTTATCGTCTTTTAGGGCGGGTGTTGTGGGTTGCGTTTGTGCGGGTGTTTTTTGCGCCGTTTGTTTTGTTTCTTTTTGTTTTTTTGCGTGTTCTATGGTTGCGGCTATGTTTGCTTCTGTGAGTTTGCTTATGCTTTCGAGGATTTTTTTGTATTCGTTATAGTCGTAGCAGCGCCAGTATGCCCCGGCTTTTTCGGGCGATATCGCGTTTTCCAGTTCTGTTTTTGCCTGTTGTCCGCTCATTTCCGTTATGTCGGGCGGCCTGTATTCTGCGAGTATCGCGTCTATGTCGTATTGGCTTATTTTTTTTCCGAGTTTTTTTCTCGCGTTTTGTTCTGCTCTTGTTGCTTTTATGAGGAATTCCTTGAGGTCCCGTATTTCGTTTGGAATGCAGCTTCTTTCCGGGTATATTGTGGATGCGAGTGTTTCTGCGTCTATTGCTGCGAGGGTTGCTGTTCCTATGCTTTCTGCTGTTACACCTTTAAAGCCGCTTCCGCATGATCTGTAGACGTCGCCGGGTTTTTTGAGTGCGAGTTCCATGTATCCGATTGCGCCGTCTTTTTCGTAATAGGTGAAGCGGAGCCCGTATTGCTGGTTGGCGTGGAATATTGTTGTTTCTTCTTTGTACGCGTCTTTAAGTTGTGCGTGTGCCAACGGAGATAGCGTGAGGAAAACTAGGAGGAGGAAGAGCTTCCGGCAGCTTGGTTTCATACCTGTTTAGTTAGGTGTTCTTTGGTTTATTATTGGTGGTGGTCTGTTAGGCGGTGTTGAAAAAGTCCTACAAAGCGGTTTGCGAATTGTATGTTCTTGTTCGGGTGTGGGACAAAAATAGTGTTCCTTTGTTTTGAAATGCATTTTTTGCCTGCGGGTTGTTTCAAACCAGTAGAGCGGTCTTTTGCGTTCGTGAACCAAAAACGCCCGTTTTTTTCCTCTGACGAGAGTTCAACAACTGCACAAACATTACTACCGAAAAGCTCAAAACATTTCTTTACGTAATGACTGTACAAAGAAAATAATGCGGCCGAATTCTGTCCCACAGCCTTCTTGTTCATAATGTTCAAATATGCATACAAAATATTTGGCGTGGTTTTGGTTCCTGCCTTTTCTGGGTTCGGCCATTTCCTTCAGGGACCACCCCAAGAAGAGATTTGCGAAGCCATAGATCATTCAATGGACGCCACGGGCTTCAACCCATGATAGTTAAGGTTACGCAAACCGGCAATTTTGCGGCATTTTTGCACGTTGAAGCCAGCAAATTTACCGCGAACCCGCTTGGGGTTTGTTTTTCCCTGCCGACCATAGTTCCGCTGCTGAGTGGTTGAACGCCTCCTGTCCGCAGTTCCGCCCGCGTGCAGCCGAAAGCGTTCTGCATCAGGAACAGCCCGGCGGTTGTCGCGCACGGGGGGCTTTGGCGAAACTGTCTTAGCGGCTTTTTTTAAAAAATTCACGGAAAAACAGTGGAAACGCTGTTTTTCACCAAAAAAGTTAAAAAGCTGCAATGCCATAACTGTTACATGCGTCTGACAGTCAGCGAACAGAAACTTCTGGAAACGCTTCCGAACGGTTCCTTCTTCACCGGCGAGCTGCGCACAGGCTACAAGAAGAGGTATCTTGCGGAGCTGCTCTGTCGGCTGGCGAAAAAAGGTGCACTTATCCGCCTTAAAAACGGGCAATACTTCAAAGGGCGTATGGACCCCTTCACAGCCGGCATGGGCCTCTCTGACGGCGGCTACGTGGGATTCGCCTCCGCCTTGAAGCATTACGGCTTACTGGATGAAGAACTGAGCAGGGTTTTCATCGCAACTGAAAACAAACGCGGAATAAAGGACTTCCCCGGTTTCGACGCCGAATTCGTGCCCATTGGCGAGGACTTCTACGGCGTGACCGAAGAGAAAGGCGTGCGTTACTCCACGAGGGCTAAAACTTTTTTTGATTGCTTCAAGAAACCGGCAATTGCGGGCGGATACGGCAAGCTGCTTGAGGCACTTAGGCGCGCGAACTTGGCCAAAACCGAATGGGAAGAGCTGTTGTATTACCTGCAACAGACGAAATCAGGAAGCCTCAGGCAAAGAACCGGCCTTTTGCTCGAAGGCCAGCAGGCGCCAGGATGGTTTTTGAAAAAACTCTGCGCGTCGCTTGGGCGCAAATCGGTTGTTATTTTAGCGTATGGCAAAACTAAGGGGTTCAGCAAAAAATGGGGGGTTTACCATGGTTCAAATTCCTGAAAGCGTATTGGTGGAAAGCGGCTTGAGCAAGGAGTTCGTACGGAAGGAAATCAAGATGAACGACCTCCTGGCACAGTGGCCTGCTTTGTGCGCTCGGAACAAAACCGATTACGCGCTCTTCGGCGGGACCGCGCTTAACAAAGCCTACCTGGATCAGCCGAGGTTCTCAGAGGACGCTGATTTCTTCATTTACGGGAAAACCGCAAAAGAAGCCGACGGAATCATACGGCAGCTGGATGGTTTTGAGTCAAAGGGGCCGGCGCGAATTTTCCGCGAAATGTACCGCTGGACTTTGCGGTACGAAGAGGAAGGTGTCTCCGGAACCCTTCAGCTCGACGTAAACCTCAACTTTAACCGCCCAAAGACTGCTGCAGAAACGAGACGACTGGCCTCGTTCCTGAACCGTTATGGTTTCGTCGTCTTCGCGCCGCGCATATCGGTGCTTCCTGCTGAAACGCTTTTGGCGATGAAACTTCTTGCGCTGCACGACCGCGAGGAAGGAAAGGATTACTACGACGCTTACCGGCTTCTGAACCAAGCATCCTTTTCAAAGAGCGGTGTGCTCTCGGAGGCGCACAAATACTCCGCCTCCCTGTTTGATTTTTCACGCTTCGACGAAAACCTGATTGAACAGGTGGCCGAACGCGTCAGGAAAGCTGACGACGCCGTAATGAACCGGTATGACTCGTTTATCCTGAAGCCACACCGCCTTGACTGGAGGGCGTTGAAAAAGGACCTGGTGCGGCTGCTCAAGACAAAGATAAAGTAGGAAACCCCAATTCAAAAAGTTAAAAATAACTTGTTTTGAGTTATTAATCAAAACCGTTTAATTTCCCAAGACAAGATATTTGTTTTTACCACCCGTAATTCCTCGCGCGCGAGTAACCGAAAGCTTTCAGCGTCGAGAAGAGCCCGCGGGGTATGAGATCTCGGTGGAACGCCAGGACTTTTAGGGCGAAAACCGCTTTTTCCAAAGGAGAGATTTGCGAGAGTTCTTTCGGAAGGATTTTCCCCAAAACGCGGAGTTGCTCGTTGTTGAGGTTGTAAAGAGCTTTCTTCCCTTCAACGAGTTTGGAGTAGTCCGGGAACTCCGCTTTCCAGAGTTTTTCGTATTCCGACAGCGCGGAAGAGGAGGTGTCGCCTGCGTCCAACGCCTTTTTGGCCACTTGGGCCGCGAACTTTCCGGACATCAAGCTCAGCGAGGTTCCGCCTTCAAACAAAGGCGAAGTGAATCCGGCGGCGTCGCCAACAAGAAGCAAACCATCCGAGTACGTGCGCTCGACTGGCCCGGACGAGGGTATGATTCCCCCGAACGTCTTGACTTTTTCCTTTTCGTCCCACCCCTTGCGTGCGACGAATGCGTCCAGCATTTCTTTGGCGCGCGCGTTCTGGTTCGTAACTAGCCCTACGTTTGCGCGGCCTCCGCTCTTGGGGATCATCCAAAGGTAGCCGTGCGGTGCGAGGTCGGGCCACAGGTAAAAGTCAAGGAAACCGTCGTCCGGTATGCCTTTCATCTCGTACTGTAGTCCTACGACGGTTTCAAAACGGGGATTGAGGTTTAAAAGGCGCGAGGTTATTGCAGCCGGGCCTGACGCATCCACCAACAGGCGCGATTCGAAAGAGGAGCCGTCGGCGCAGGTTATCTTCCACGTCCCGTTTTTCGCGGTTTCCTTCACTTTTTTTCCAAGGATTATTTGGGCTCCCAGGCCTTTGGCCTGTTCTGCAATCCATTGCTCGAACAGGTGCTTTTCAAGAACGTATCCCTCTTCCGTCAAGGTGCTTTTTTCATCGCCCGGAAAAATCACCCGTACGCCTCCCACTCTTTTGGAAATCACGTTTTCCGGCAGGCGCCAGCCCATGCGCTCAAGGGCGAGTTTGCTGAAGCATTCCCCGCAGTGGACCGGCTCGCCTATGGCCGGGTGTTCTTCCAGCACCAGAACCCTCAATCCCTCGCGTGCTGCGTGCAGGGCACTAGAGCATCCTGCCGGGCCCGCTCCTATTATTATGATGTCGTAAGCCATGTGGTTTCCCCTGGTCAACCCAAGGGGGGACACATTTCCCCCTTAGTTTCAACGCAAATCCGCAAGGATTTGCGATGTGCTACAATTGCCGCGGCAATTGTACGCAGCCCTGATGCCCAACAAACCGACTTAACGACCCAACCGTTAAGTCGTTTTGAACCCCCTTTGGCGAGGGTGCTACGGGCTTCAGTCCGCTGTGGTTTCCCTTTTGGCTGGTTTGTGCTATAAATGCTTTTGTTGGCTCTGCGGGTTGGGGATAAAAAAATTCTACGCAAGTTTTATATTAGGTTATACATCGTATAAACATGGCTGTCGAGGTTGATTGTGTGGTGAAAAAGTGGGGAAACTCATTTGGCTTGCTTCTTCCAAAGAGCGTGGTTGACGAGGAAGGTTTAAAGGAGAATTCGCGGGTCCACGTTGTTTTGTTTAACCCGAAGCATACTCTGAAAGACTTCTTTGGCATGCTGAAAGGTAAACGGGTGCGCCCGACTCAGGAGATAATGGACGAGATGCGGAGAGAATTGTACGATGACTAAGGGTTACTTTTTTGACACGTACGCCACAATAGAATTGATTGATGGCAATCCGGCGTACGCGCCCTATAAGGATGCTGCACCGGCGTTTACTAAACTTAATTTGTTCGAGGTCTATTTTTATCTTCTGAGAACCTTTGGTATTGATGCCGCAGACAAATTCAACTCCCATAACTATGATTTGGCGCTTGATTTTGGCCCGGAGGTTATAAGGGAAGCGGCTCAACTAAAGTTCCAAGTTAATAGGAATATTTCAATGACCGACGCGATAGGCTACGTCATTGCGGGGAAGCTTGGACTTAGGTTTCTTACCGGCGACAAGCAGTTCGAGGACCTTCCGAACGTCGAGTTTGTGAAGTGATTTTCTTTAAGCGACTCATATTTTCCTAAGCGCCACGCCCGCTTCCTTGAGGAGCTTGGTCGCGCTTTCAGAGACAGAGTATTCGAACGAGTACACCACTTCCTTGATTCCGGCGTTGATTATCATTTTCGCGCACAGCAGGCACGGCGAGAAAGTGGTGTAAAGGATGCCGTCCTTTATGGAGATGCCGTGGTACGACGCTTGTACTATCGCGTTTTCCTCGGCGTGCGAACAGAAACACTCTTCAAGCGAAGAGCCGCTCTTAGCAAACGAGTTGCATCTCGGGCATCCTCCTTCGTTGCAGTTTTTGGTTCCGCGGGGAGTGCCGTTGTATCCTGTAGAGACGATCCGTTTGTCCCTGACTATGACTGCCGCGCAGTTGCGTTTGATGCAGTTGCTTCTTGAAGAGACTATTCTGGCTATGTTCATGAAGTACTCGTCCCACGTAGGGCGGTCAGATGCGAAGTCCTTGGATACTTCGCTAAGCGCTTTGTCTACGGCGTCGTACAAAGCCGAAAAGTCTGCCTCGTTAACTATTGTCTCGTCCGCGCATGCTTTGCAGGCCTCGAGGTTCTGCTGTGTTGAGGAAGAACTCGTCCTTTCCTTTTCCTCTATTGTCCGGAAAGCGTCGAACGTGTTGGGGTCGCTTTCCCTTCCGCGTTTCTTCATCCTCTCGAAACGGAGTTCTGCCGAAGCGGTTATGTAGAACAAAAAGAAGTTTTTCTGTTTTTGCTTGAGGGCCTTGACTTCGTCGGCGTTCCTGAATGAGTCAACCACGTAGTTCCTGTCCTTTTCTAGTTTGGCGAGCGTTTTCTCTGCGAGTATGGACGGCCCGAACTTTTCCCTCAACGAGTTCCCTTCCGAGATGAGGTTGTCCCTTGTTATTTCCTTTCCTTTTGACGCGAGCTCCTCCCTTATGACGTCGGACAGGGAGTAGAAATAGAACCCTTTCTTCTGCAGGTATTCCGCAACTGTGCCTTTTCCGGCGCAGTTCTCGCCGGTCAGGCCTATAACAATTGTCATGCGGTTTAGATTGTCGGGGATAATCTATAAACCCTTTGTTTGTTTATGCGCCCGAAGCAGTGGGTTGGGTGCTTCCTCCGCGGTTCCGATTGTAAAAGGTAAGCTATAAACCCTTTGCATGGCACATTCCATCTTATGATAATAGCCCATTACGGCGAGATTTTGTACCTAAGCCTCGGGGGACACCTCCGCTTCGCTGCGGTTCGCGGGCAAACCGCTGTTGCGGTTTGCTGCGTGCTACAAACGCTTGCGCGTTTGTTCGCATCCCCCTGGCAAGAGCAGTTGGAAGCGATGGTCGACAAGCGACCATCGCTAAGCTCCGTTCGCCTCGCCCTCTTCCCTGCGGTGGTTGAAAAATGATAATAACTCATTACGGAGAGATTTTTACCAAAGGGCAGAACCGGTGTTTTTTCCAGAAGAAGCTCGCGGACAACATCAAGAAAGCCTCGTTAGCGAAGCCGAAGCTGGTTTCGCAGAGGTTCGTCTTGGATGCAGGGGACGAGTATTTGGCACCGGTGTCACGGGTTTTCGGCGTAACCTCTTGCTCGCTGGCCGAAGAATGCAGCCCGGAATTGGAAGAAATCAAGGAAAAGTCCTTGGAAGTCGCGAAAAAAATGCGGCAGCCTTTGAAGGTGAAAGCAAGTCGTTCGGACAAGCGGTTCCCGTTGAATTCAACTGAACTCGCCCGCGCAGTTGCGGAATTCCTCGACAACAACGGCGTAGAACTTTCCGTTAAGCAGCCCGAGTCTTTTTTGGAAATCGAAGTGCTCAAGGA
The DNA here is from genome assembly GCA_016214445.1 of Microcaldota archaeon. Lineage (GTDB taxonomy): Archaea > Micrarchaeota > Micrarchaeia > Norongarragalinales > Norongarragalinaceae > JACROM01. The sequence continues at coordinate 13,205 of JACROM010000005.1, read as the reverse complement.
TAAGGCGTTTGTTTGCTACAACCGTCTGGAAGGGGTTGGCGGTCTGCCTGTTGGCTGCGCCGGCAAGATAGTCACCCTGCTCTCCGGAGGAATAGATTCGCCTGTTGCCTCGTGGCTTTTGGCAAAGCGCGGAGCCAAGAACGTGTTCGTGCATTTCCACCCGTTCAAGCCAGGCCATGAGAAAACCGGAAAAATCGAGCGCATAGTCAAGTATCTTTACCCTTCCACTCTTTCGAAGAAAGTCTACCTGGTTCCATTCGACGTTTTCACCATTGCTTCGCTTCCCTTGCCTTCCCGTTACGTGCTTCCGTTGTTCAGGAGGTTCATGCTCAGGGTAGCGGAGAAGATAGCGGAAAAGGAAGGAGCCAAGGCGATTGGAACAGGGGAGAGCTTGTCGCAGGTCGCTTCGCAGACTTTGGACAACATCGCAGCTATACAGCCTGCTTCCTCTATTCCGGTGCTCAGGCCTTTGCTGGCGTACGACAAGAGGGAGATAATAGCCTTGGCGGAAAAGATTGGCACCTACGAGCTGTCGCTTGAAAAATACAACGATTGCTGCCATGCGCTGCTTTCAAAGAACCCGGCCACTGCATGCAGCAAGGATTTTTTGGAGAAACTGGAGAAGGAGCTGCCGGAAGACTTAGTGGAGCGGACTTTGAAAGAAACTAAAATCATGGTGGTGGACTAAAATTGCCGCAATGCTACGAGGAAGCTGTTTTGATGGTGGCGACTGTGAAGAACAAGCCCGCGGAGGAGTTGTGAGTGCCTCAGTGCTACCGCTTGGTTGAAGGAACCATAGAGATTGACGGCGTGCGCATGCACCAGACGAAAAACAAGGCCCCTGTCCGTGACGCGGAAGACAAGGTTTCTGAATTGAACCCGCGGCCCGGGGCGAAGGCTTTGGACGTCTGCACTGGTTTGGGTTATTCCGCGGTAGCGTTGGCAAAGCGCGAGTGCAGTGTCGTGACAATAGAAAAGGATGCGAACGTGTTGGAGTGCGCCCGGCAAAACAAGGACTCAAAGGAACTTTTCGGAAACCCGAAGATTGAACTTGTTGTAGAAGACGCCTTTTTGTTTTTGCCTTCGCTTCCTTCCGGACATTTCGACTTGGTTCTGCACGACCCTCCTAGGCTTTCAATGGCTGGAGAACTTTATTCGGAAGTTTTTTACCGCGAATTGTTCCGCGTGCTTAAGAAAGGCGGGAAGCTTTTCCATTACGCCGGCGCGCCCGGAAAGCTAAGGGGAAAAAACATTCCCCGCGGGGTAAAAGAGCGTCTTCAGCGGGCTGGTTTTGCCGGTCTGCGTTTTGTCGAGCACCTGCAGGGTTTCGTTGGGTTGAAGGCGTGAACTGCCGTGAATTAAAGTAAGAAATGTACCCGTCCAAAGGGGGTTTGGGCAGACGGCCGAACTAAGGGGGGAATGTGTCCCCCCTTGGGTTGGCCCGTGAAAACGAACTCCTTTTATACTGCCTGTTGCTACAAAAGAGTAGTTCGGTGCGGGTTGCTGATGCGTAGGGGCCAGGGAACATTTGAGTACGTCCTTTTGTTAGGCGGCGTGCTCTTGATTGTCGTGCTCGCGCTGGTCGTTCTCACTGGAACTTTCAACGATACTTCCTCTTCGCTGAAGGAGGCTGGCAAGACCCAATGTAGTGCGGAGGCAGTTAACGCCCAAGCGTGCAACGTGAACGGCGTCTTCGTTCCCGACGCTACCTTTTCTTCCATGTCTGTGCCTGAAGGCACGCGCTGCGACTGCTTCAACTTCATCGGAACCAAGCTTGTTGTCCGCTCAACCCAGCCCGACCAACAGACCCGCGTTTCGGTGGCTTCGGGCGCAAAAGAAGTGAAGTCTTCTTTTTCCTACACTGCTACTGAACCAGCTGACGGCGTCAGTGCAGTTCTTGACCTCGACTACGAAGCCTACGAGCGAGGGGAAATAACCGTGGAACCAAAGCCGTCTTCGTTCGAGCGCGGAAGCCTCAAGCTGACGTGGGACGTGAAACTCGACCCGAACAAACAGAACAAGAGGTTCGATTTTAATGTCGTTGTTTCCAAAAAGGGAGAAACGTCGGAAATGCCCACTCTTGAAACGCTTCAGGCTGTCAAGATTACTCCGATAAAACCATCCGTTCCTTCGCCTACTCCCGCGCCTACTGCACCCCCGACTGAGATTGCGCCACCTCTTGTTTCACCTGCTTCGCCCACTCCTGCAGCTGCCATTCAACCAACTCCGCCAATACTTCCAAGGCCTCCTTCTTCCGCCCCTTCAGTGCCTTCTGCTCCTTCAGCTCCTTCCAGCCCCATAGCGCCGCCCCTAGTTTCAGCGCCTACGCCTTCTCCCACTCCCATACCCACTCCTGTTCCGACTCCTGTGTGCGGGATTGACGTTGCCGGCGTGAAGCTGTTGTGCGGACCTGAACCAACTCCCTCGCCTGTTGAAAAACCGAAGTTCGACGTCCTGGAGTTTTCCACTGGTTCGCGGAGTTTTCCGTTGAATTCTTTCGACGAACAGGCAGCAGTTTACTCTTTCGTGCAGATAACCTCCCTTGTTCCGGACGCGTTTGTTTTCGGCGAAACGAAGACGAACGTGTTCTTTTACGTCGTTGGGAGCAAGGCGAGCAGTTCTGCGGGAATTCCTGTTGGTCCAAGCGACGGCAGCCTGCAAACGGTTCCTGGAACGATTGGCACCAGTTCAGTTGTAGCGCCGGTGCCGAGGGGCAATATATACTATAAGGACGCGAAAACCGGCTACTTTGCGGCCTACTTGCATGCTAACTCTATAAAGGAGAATGAATTGGTGAAAATGAATTACGTGAAGTACCAGTATTCGCCAACCGAGTCCTCTTTGATTGCTTTTGACGCGTCAGCGATACAGCTTGTTGGCGCGCCTGATTTCGTGGATTTCGTGATAAGCGTGCCTGAAGGCGAAGGAAAGTTCATGATAGACGTGGGGCTGGCGGACAGCGAGAGCCCGCAGCTTGGCTCGAAGGAAGAGGCAGGGGTTGCTTATGAGTAAGCCATTGGCCGGGCCTAAACTGGCGCTTTTGGTCATAATGGTTCTCGCGTTTTCGCCCCAGTTTGTACCAGCTGCGTCAACAAGCTCGTTCGACAAAGCGCAATTTGGGGTGGAACAGGGGCGAAGGTTGCTTCAACGCTGTTGCAGTCGATTCCAGCAACGGTTTCGGCTACTTCGTCACCGAGCGCAATAAGCTCGTGAAAGTGCGGCTGTCGGACTTGTCGCGAGTCGGCAACGTTTTATCGTTTGGCTCTTCAGCTTTTCAGATAGTTTCAGCAGTTATAGACGGCAGCGGGCGGTACGGCTACTTTGGTGATATTGCGTCGGACGGCAAAGTGTTCAAGGTCGATTTGGACCGGATGACTCTGGTCGGTTCCCTTGAATTAAACGCACCTATTTCAAGCGCTATGGCCGTAAGGGGCAGCGATGGGTCCGTTTACTTTGTTACAGCTGGAACCAGCAGGGGTGTAACCTCGAATAAGCTGCAAAAGGTTAGCGCCGCCAGCTTTACCCAGGTTGGAGCCGTAGTTCTCAACGAGGGCAAGGGAGCCAGTTTTGGCTTTTCAGCTGCAGACCCCGGCAACGAGTACGGTTATTTTGGCTATACTGTTGCCCAGCCGTTAGCTCCCGGAACAACTATTGGTTCCTATATTGCGCGCATTTCCAAGGTGCGGTTGAGCGACCTTACTCTTCTTGGGACAGAACAAACCTACTCCATAGAGCGGGGAACAATGACGTCGTTTGCAATTGACCCGCGCGGCGAGTTTGGGTACATTGGCACTTCAACCGGCTACGTTTACAGGTTCAAGCTGCAGCCAGACCCGCAGGAACCGAACGTCGCCTCTCTGCTTGCGAGTGATCCGATTTCGGCAATTACGTTTGATGATGCCGGCGAGTTCGGTTATTTTCTTGCAGGAAAAAAAATACAGGCGGTGCAACTGACGCGGCCTATCGCGCCACGCTGCGGGCGCTTGGACTACCAACCAGCAGACGGGTCTAAATACATAATAAGCGTTCCGTCAGGCGAAATGTTTTTGTCTGTACCCGCAGCACGTCGAGCGAAAACAACCGGCGTGTTAAGCGTTTCGGACGTCGACTCGCTGGTAAACCTGCTGAAAACGAAGTTTTACCCGATTCCGGATGGTTCGCCTCCGTTTGGTTGGTATCCTGGAAGGTCTTTCCGCAACACGACGATATCGGTTTGCTTAGACCAAAGGTATACCTACAAAACCGTTGTGGCAGAACTTGACGGGAACGCTCCGCAAGAGGTGTTCCAAGTCGCATCAGAACTTGACGCTCTCGTAGACAAAGCCTTGGGGCCTGCAGCCAAAAAACCAGTTCTTCCTGCTGGCGCGCTTTCAGTCGGCGACATCGTGACTCTTTCAAACGGCGTGAAGGTCGAGGTCGGCCCTGCCCATCCTGATAATTATGTTATCTATCCAAGAAAATACCTTTTCGGAGTGCGAAGTGACGTTATAGTCTCCGGGGGTCATATTGGAGACCCTTACGCTTTCAACGTTGCTGAAGGTGGAACCGTTGAACGGAAAGACCTTGGCTTCAAGGTAACTCTTGCATCCATAAGCGAGAAGGACGGCTGGCCGTATGTTACGGCTACTATTACACCGGTAGGAACGCCTTCTCCCACTCCGACCGCGAAGCCTACTGCTACTCCTACTCCAACTCCCGCGCCAACCCCCACTCCGACTCCTTCTCCCACCGCCACTCCCGCGCCGCAGGCAGCCAGCACGTTCACGGTTGAGCAGACCATCCAGTTTGATGGAGAGAGCGAAATTGCCGGTCGCGTTGCAGTTGACTCGCAAGGTAAATACGTGTACGTTGCAACCGGCATTTCAGGCATACCCAGCCAACAGGTAAGGGAGGCGTACGCCTTCAAGGTCCTGAAGGTGGACGCCGAAAAATTCACTATCTTGAAGGAATTGCCGCTGCCGTTGGTTGGTGACGAAGTGGGTGGCGGAGCCTTGTTGTCCGCTGATGTAGACCCTTCGGCAGCCTATCTTTACGTCGCTCGCCAGGAAGGCTGGCGACCAGGCCTTGCTGTTGCGCAAAAACGCATCTTCCTGTTCAGGATACGCCTGGGCGATTTCGCAGTTGACGGCAGCTCAAGCCTCCCGTCGTCTTATAGTCTTATTGGAATAGACGCGCGAAATGGTTTCGCGTTGGTGAAGGCGAGCAACAACCCGCTGAAGGTCGCGAAGTTCCGCTTGAGCGACTTCAAGGAAGAACCTCCGCTGAATTTTGCAAGCGGCGAGAGCATGTTTCTCCAGCTCGGCACAATTGATTCGGAAGGCGGTTACGCCTACCTCAACATACGCCGCGGCAAGGAAAGCTATTTCGCCAAAATCCGCACCAGCGACATGACCCGTTTGGCAGACCTGCCGGATCACGCTGGCGGCACCACAACCAACCCCGCGTACCCGTCATGGATCAATGTGGATCCGAAACACGCCTTCGCGTATGTGGCGACCCAAAACACCTACCTGCCCGTAACACGCAAACTGAAGAAAATCAGCCTGGGCGACTGGAGCGAAGCAGCCAGCCGCGACCTTGAGCTGAACTCGCTTAGCGGTAACGTTTTCTTTACTCCTGACGGCGCATACGGCTACTTTCCCGCGTTGACGTTGAAACAACAGTGGACTTCCGCGAAGATACGGTTGAGCGACCTGACTCTTGTCGCAGCTTACCCTGATTGGGTGGCGACGCAGGCGTACGCCCCTTCCGGCGGTTACGCTTACCTTGGTACCAGCCCGAGAGGCGCAAAGAGCAATCTGGTTAAGGTGAGGCTCGCGAACGTCAACGAGCCCCCGTTGGCTTCGCCTACGCCATCCCCATCACCAACTCCAACACCATCGCCTACTCCTTCACCAACGCCCAGTCCAACTCCTTCCCCTACTCCTACTCCTTCGCCCACGCCAACACCATCGCCTACTCCTTCACCTACGCCTGTTCCTACTCCGTTCTGTTTGAAAGCTGATGTTGATTGTGGGGTGTTGGGCGGGACTTCTTGTTGTACTGGCGATGGTTTGTCTTGTCAGGTTACGAGTTGGTTCCCGCCTGCTTCAAAGTGTAAGTTGCCGGGTTTCGCTACTCCGACTCCAACACCTACTCCTAGTCCGCCTTGTTCTGGAACTGTTGCGTCGTGCGGTCCTTCCGAGCCTAATTGCGCGGTCTGCAAGGCTCCTGTTGATGTTGTCGGCGAAGCGAAGTGCGACGCTGAAAACAGGGTCGTCCGGGTTCGCACGTCATTCGAGCCAGCTTGCAATAGCGGGAAAACGTGCGCTTCAGTTGAAAAGAAGTCAGTTGAGACTGTTAAGGATTGCGCCAAATTTAAGCCGTTTGACGAGTTAAGCGAGCCAACTTGTGACGAAACCAACAAGAAAGTGGTACAGACAGTTACGAGCTATTCAGTTGGATGCGCGGGCGCAGAATGCAAGTTCACGCCTGCTAAGGAAACGCGCGCGCTCAAGAGCTGCGATTACGGTTGCAGTGAGGGCGTTTGCCGTGTTTCCCCTCCGCCTTGTTCCGGTAAGCCGTCGTCGTGTGGTCCGGCTGGTGCGTGCGTGGATTGTTCGTTGAATACCAAGGCGGGTGCGACTTCAAAAGCTTGTGATGGTCTTAACGTCGTGAAAATAACTTCTAATTTCAAGCCGTCTTGCTCAATCGACAACAAGTGCGGTTTCGAGGAGGTTGTTTCAAGCGAGGTTGTCGAGTCTTGTGTTGCTCCTCCTGTGAAGTTTGGCGACAAAGTATGTGATGGTAACAAGGTCGTGCGTACTAAGACTACTGGCGCTGCTGTTTGCCAGAACGCTGCTTGCGGCGTGACTTCCGGAGAGGAAAAAGAAGTTTTGGAGGAGTGCTCCTACAAGTGCAGTGACGGCGCGTGCAAGCCAAAGCCAGCGTGCAAGAAGGATAACGAGGGTTGCGGCGGTGCCGAGGACGCGTGTTGCAGCGGGCTCAAGTGCGACTCCGCATCGAAGTTATGCAAACAGGAGAATCCGTCTTGCGTCAGTATTGAGAACGCTGGATGCGGAGTGTGGCCACTTGGTTCTTGTTGTGCACCGTTGAAGTGTGACGGCGCTATACTAGGTGCTTGCAGGGCGCCGTCAAAGCCGTGTTCGGGCACTATTAAATCGTGCGGCTTGACGGAGCCTAATTGCGCGGTGTGCAAGGCTTCGGCAGATGAGTTAGGCTCGCTGGCTTGCGACGCCGACAACAGGGTTGTCCAAACCCGCACAATCTTCGAGCCGTTGTGCCAGGCAGGCACCACCTGCAACGTCAAGAGCACAAGCAAGGTGGAAGTCACCCAGGATTGCGCCAAACACAAGCCAGCTGACGAGTTCAGCTCGAAAACGTGTGATGAGGCCAACACTAAAGTTGTTCGGGCAGTTACGAGTTATTCGGTAGGCTGCGAAAAGGGCGCGTGCAAGTTTACCCCCTCAAAGACCGTCCAGACAGTTGAGAAGTGCCTGTATGGTTGTAGCGAGGGTGTTTGCCGTCCTGTCCCGCCGTCTTGTTCCGGTAAGCCGTCGTCGTGTGGTCCTGCTGGTGCGTGCGTGGATTGTACTGCTAGTTCGAAGGCGGATGTGGTTTCGAGGGTTTGTGATGGTTTGAATGTCGTGAAGGTGGTTTCGGGTTTCAAGCCGTCGTGTTCTGTTGATAACAAGTGTGGTTTTGAGGAGGTCGTTTCGAAAGCGATTGTTGAGTCGTGTAGTGCTCCGGCTGTTAGTTTTGGTGCGAAGGTTTGTGATGGTAACAAGGTTGTGCGGAAGAAGTCCGGCGGCTCCGCCTATTGCCTTAACGGGGCTTGCGGGACGAACAGTAAGGAGGAGACAGAGATTCTTGAGGAATGCTCTTATAAATGCAGTGAAGGCGCGTGCCTGCCTAAACCAACCGTGCCTGCGAAGACCTGCCTGAAAAACGGCGAATCTTGCGGATCGTTCGGAAATAGCCTCGGTTGTTGCGGGGATTTGACGTGCCAAGTCAGCATTTTACCCTTAGGCTCTTTCTGCAAGGAAAAGCCTGGCGCGACTCCCGCCCCCTCGCCGACGCCGTCTGCAATGCCGAGTCCTTCGCCTTCCCCCTCTCCCACTCCGTCTCCTTCTCCTGTCCTGACGCAGAAACCAAGCCCCACGCCTGCAGCAACGCCTTCGCCTTCCCCGTCTCCGGTTTCATCTGGTGGACGGATAACCGAGACTATCAGCGGCGAGAAGGTCAAACAGGAGGAAACAAAGCAGTTCGGCGCGAGCGGCCAAGTGACCGGCTATCTCGCGGAGAACTCGGCTGCAGTTGTGGCCACATATGTCGCGTCCTCAGGGAGCGCAGGCAAGGGTGAGCTGACTTACACCCTGCCGTTCAGTTACGAAGATTACCTGGCGGGCAAGATAACGATCAGTCCGAAGCCTAAACGCGTGGCACAGGGTAGCCTTGTAGTGACTTGGGACGTTGATTTGCAGCCGCAGGAAACTTTTTCGGCCCGGATAGACGTCAAGCAAAAAGTCGAGCTCGCGGTGGTGCAAAAGATCGAGCCACCCAAAGCGTCCCTGGCAGCTGTTTCTCCATCTCCTTCTTCATCTCCTTCCCCCAGTCCTTCGCCTCCGTCTAGCCCGTCTCCTTCGCCTGCGGTTGGTCCGACGTGCGAGTCTGCTGGCGGAACGTGCTTCTATCCTTCATCCGAAGCGGACTTGGTTGACAATTGTAAGCCGCCGCTCCAATGTTTAGTCCAATCGTGGAGCGTGAAGTGCCCTGCAGGCAGTACCGGGGTTTCAGGCACGTGTCCAACAAAGTCGCGGCCTGACTCTCTCGAGTCATACACCATGTTCAAACCATGGGTCTGCTGCAGGTCTCCTATTGCGTCGCCTTCACCTTCCGCGACACCTGCTGTTTCGCCTTCGCCGACTCCGGTGGTTACGCCGGAGCCCATGTCGACTGCAGCACCTTCTTCTGCAAAATCCGAAGAATACGCGAACTTCAACACGCCAGTCCACAAGCTCGGACAAATAGAGTACGGAACGTCCTTCACCGACAAGTTCGATTGGTCCGTTCCGGGCGACACGGTGAAGGTCGAAGCGCACTCGTGGTCTTTCGACGACTCCGGCATAATCTACGTCAACGACAAGGTTGTTTACGATAAAACGAGCCGTCCGCGTGACGCGCCTGCCAGCGGAGTTGAAGTCAAGGACATCACGTCCTACGTCAGGGCCGGCCAGAAAAACGAGGTAAGGATTTACAGCCGGGACTTGTACGGCGGGCAGGTTGCGGGCAGCGTGATGTTCAAAATCTACCGCGTTGCGCCAACTCCGACTCCCGATGCGACCATAGTGGCCCAGACGGTTTCGGTGAATACGCCAGTTTACGAAATAGGAACAAGGTACGGTGCAACGCAGGAGAGGGAAGAATCGCTTCAGGTGCCTCTTTACGCCACTCAAGTGCTTTTGAAGTCTTGGAATTTCGACGATGTCGGAATCGTTTACCTGAATGACAAGACTGCCGGCAACAGGATACTCGACTCCACGAACATCTGCTGGAGCGGGTGCCCGCACAGCGGCACTCCTTTGGATAATACAGCGAACCTGTTCGCTGTCAGCGACGTGACGAAGCTGGTGAAGAAGGGTCAGGCTAACAAGGTGCTTTTTTACCTCAAGGACCGCCATGGCGGCAGCTTGGCGGGCAGCGTGAACTTCCAAGTAAGCGGCTACGAGTGCAAAAGCACAACCACGAGCTGCGGCGCGTATCCCAACTGCGCGTCTTGCGGGCCTACCGATCAGTGCGTTTCAAACTCCTGCCTGCCTTTGTCCCAAATAACGCTTGCTCCTTCGTCGGTCACCGCTTCGAGCGCCCAATTTTCACCATCGTGCTATTATTCCGGAAAGCAGGCGGCGTGCCCGAAACTGTCCTGGGTCACCACTCTTGGTTCTGTTACAGCGGACGGCACGTGGACTGCTGGAGCCGAAGGCGAGGGAACAATTACCGCCACTGTTTTCGGGGTCAGCGGTTCCGCCAAGGTCAAGACACCCACGCGGTCTAAACAGATAATCGTTTTTCCAGATGTTTTCACCGGAACTTCGAAACAATTCGGGGTGGCTTGTTATGCTTACGATACTAGAACCACCTCTTACGATATTAAAACCACTTGCCCTGAACTGACGTGGAGTACGACGTTTGGTGAAGTAACTGGGAAGGGTTATTGGACTGCTGTTGCTGTTGGCAGAGGCAGGGTTGTTGCCGAATCTCCTGGTGAGATAAGCAATTTTGCTGAAGTTAACGCCCCTGCGTGCAGTCCGGTCTACACTTGTCAGAAGACTACGACTAGTGCGGCAACTTGTCAGGGCACGTCTGCTGCAGACTGCAAGGCTGTTTGTCCGGGCGGGGGAGTCGCGTCTGGAAGCTGCCAGTGGAGCGGCGGTTTGTTTAATCTTGGTATGTTTGGTTTTGGCGGCGGCAGTTGTCAGTCTGCAGGCGGTTCGCTAACCTGCACTAAAACCGAGTCTTACACGTCAACTACCGGCTGCGGTTCAGACACGCAAACAAGCAAGGCAGGTGACTCCAACTGTATTGCTTCTGTAACGTCTGTAACGCCTTCGCCTTCTCCTACTGTTACTCCGTCGTCCAGCCCGTCCCCATCTCCTTCGCCTTCCTCTGCCCCCAGTCCGACTCCGTCGCCTAGTCCTTCTCCTTCCCCGTCGGTTTCGCCTCCGCCTAGCCCGTCGCCAGCAGTAAAAACATGTGAGCCTTCGGCGGTTTACACTTGCAGAAAGAAGACTACAGTTGCTTGCACTCAAAAAGGCGGTTTCACGATTTTTGGCGGCGGCCAGTGTTCAGCCGAGTGTCCTTCTGGCTATTCCCAAGTGTCCGGTTCATGCGGTACGCAGGGCGGAGGAATGTTTGGAGGAATGTTCGGTGGTGAAACCTGTAGTGGTTCCCTGACTTGTGAAGGCGCCCAATACACTTCTTCAACTGGTTGCGGTTCCGATGTCCAGGTCAGTGTGACTTCCACTAAATGCGAGCCGGAACCGCAGGTCACTCCAATTCCGTCGCCGAGTCCTTCTCCTTCACCTACTGACTTCGACACGTTGAGCTTCACTACCGGAGAACGCAACTTCCCCGTCAGCGCCACTGACACTGACACCGTTGGCTTGAGTTACGTGCGTGTGACTTCTTCGTTGTCTGTGCCGTTTGATTTCGGCAATGGAATCAAAGGGAACACGTTCTACTACATTACGGACAGTAAGCCTGCTGGCAAGGGTAAGCAGGGGATGATTTTCTACCAGCATCCGGAGACCGGCCTTTTTGTTCCGTACGTGCGCGGCACTTCCGACACCCCGGACCGTGTTGACGTTAATTGGGTTGATTACTTTTACTCACCGGGCGAGGCTGCGCAAATCATTTACTTCAAGGCCAGCGGCATAGAATCGGGTGCTGTTGATACTGACTACTCTGACTTCGTCATTGCGGTAGGCGAGAACTTGACCGTCGCCAAAAACGGAATGTTCTTGTTGGACGTCGGTTACGGCGACCAAGCAGAACCCCGTTTCACGCCTACTGCAGGCAAAGCTTACGCGGCGTATTCAGACGAAGACTTGTCCGTTTACCGCGGCAAACAGGTCGAGGCAGGCTTCGTTTCGCCTCGCGGAAGCAAGCTCGACTCTATTAGCCTGAACAGCGCGGTCATCAAATATTCAACGGCGCGGCCGGTCTTTCCGTCGCCTTCAGCGTCGCCAACCCCTTCGCCAGTAATCACGCCCGCGCCAACTCCTTCGCCGACACCGATGCCTTCCGCTACCCCCAAGCCGAAGAAGGAACTCAGGAAGAAGGGCTTCAAGACGCCAAGGGGAAGCAGCCTTGAGGACGCACAGGCCAATGTGGTAAAAATCAAGTACGCGCTCGTTGACATGACGCCTTCCCCGACTCCTGTGCCCCAGCCAACCCCGTTCTGCCTAATTGAATCCCAAGATTGTCCGCTGTCCGGTGAAACTCCATGCTGCAAAGGAGATGGTTTGAGTTGTCAGGTTACGAGCTGGTTGCCGCCGAAGAGCCAGTGCAAGCTGCCGGGTTTCGCTACTCCGACCCCGACACCAATACCTACCCCTGTTCCTACTGCAACTCCTTCACCAACTCCTTCTCCTACTCCTACGCCTGTTCCAACAGCCACGCCCGCGCTTGCTTCTGGCACGCTGCCGTGGATATATGCGCTTTCAGGTTATGACGCGCCTGGTTTTGTGCAGAAGCTTGTCGACACGCCTTCGTTGGGGATGGTCGTTGATGCATACAAGGCAGTCCCAAGCACCGCGTTCACCCCGGAGGAAGTAGCCGCGTTTAAGAAAAAACACGGGACGGTTTTGGCGTACATGAGCATCGGCGAGGCCGAGGACTACCGCTATTATTGGCAGTCCTCTTGGGCAGCCACGCCGCCGGCCTGGATGGGCAAGCTTAATCCTGCCTGGGTCGGGAACATCAAGGTCAGGTATTGGGAGCCCGCTTGGCAGGCGATAATTTTTGATTACGTGACCAAGATTGCGCAGCAGGGTTTTGATGGCGTTTACTTGGATATCGTGGACGGTTACGAGTATTGGGCGGATAACGAAAACGGCGAGACCGCGTTTTCAGACGCGTCATTTTCCGGTTCGCGCAATTATTTGGATGAGGCGGTTTCAGCACAGCGGATGATTTCATTCATAAGCGCGATTAGGCAGAAAGCGCGCCAGGTCAACCCGAACTTCAAGGTTTTCCCGCAGAACGTTCCGCAGTTGTCTGTTTATCAAGGGTACTTCGATGTGATGGACGGGATTGGTAAGGAGACGACGTTCTATTCTGGCTATGATGACATAAACGTTCCTGGAAGCGTTGCCGCACCGGCTGCTGCAGCTAGCCTGGACTTTGAATTGCCATTCCTTCGCAAGATTAAGGCGGCAGGCAAGACTGTGTTGGTGGTGGATTACTTTGCCCCAACGCAAAAGACCCTCGCCAACGAGTTTATTGCCAAGGCAGCTGCTGAAGGCTTCTTGGCTTATCCTGCGGATACGCGCAAGCTGGATAAATTAAGGGCCTGTAATGAAATAATATAGTCAATTTTCGTTTGGTGCAATAACGTAATTCCACTCACCATGAAAAGAATCTGGTTCCAAATTGACTTTCTCGTAATCCCCATCTGAAATTTTTTTGCCAGTCGGATACTTGTT
>JACROM010000140.1 GCA_016214445.1 Microcaldota archaeon | reverse complement strand
GATGCCAAAGGTATCCTCGCCGCAGGGGGGAATCAGGAGGACCGTGAAACTGAAGGGGGGATGTGCCCCCCTGCGGTTCCGAATGAACCTCGAGTAAGTATCGTTGCCCAGTACCACGTCATTAACTCGATCCTCCGTTGTAGGGTCGAAACTAACGTTCCTCCCAAAAGTCAGCAAGGATTTGTCCATTTCCCGAAGCTCAAAGGCAGGCAGGGCTTCTCCTTCGTGTACCTGTTGGTCGTGCCGGACAATAAGAATTTTAGGGATGTGTTGTCCTTCCGGAGAACGAGACCCCAATTTTAATTCTCTTCTAAAAATTTAGGAAACCAACGCATAATGTTCTTCCCTCCGAGATTTGTCTAATTCCATTCGACTTTCATGGTTCTTATTACTTCCTCACAGCGTAATTCTCCTTAACAGTGTTGAGAACAAGATGCGTGTTGGTGCGCGCGACCCCCTCAGTTGCAAGAATCTTCTTCACTGTCTCGCTCAACTCCTTCCTGTTCTTCACCCGCACTATGACCATGGAGTCGTAGTCGCCCGTGACGTCGTACACGCTCATCACTTCCCGCATAGCCGCGATTTTGGACTGGACCTTGAGCAATGGTTGCCCCTGGATAATCGCGGTGATGATCGCCAAAAGGTCGTAGCCTAACTTCTCGTAGTCGAACGACGCAGAGTAGCCGGTTATCACGCCTTCGGATTCCATCCTTGAAACGCGCGCGGCCACAGTGGAAGTGGCAAGGCCAGTCTTTTTCGCTATTGCGCGGAAGGAAAGTCGCGAGTTGTCCCGCAGCAGGTCCATGATTTTCTCATCCGAACGTTCTTTTTCTTTAGCCCCGATTTTCAATAAAATCACCTACAAACGTATCGCAAAAACACTTGAAAAAGCTACGTTTGTCCAGATAAAACACGCAAACTTAATATAATGTTCGCCCCATTGGAAAGGAGAGTTGAAAGGGGGGTGCGCTGTTATGGACGAGGCTATCCAGAAAGTGCTGAACGAGGCGAAGGAGAAGAACGTCAAATTCATTTCACTTCAGTTCACGGACGTTTTCGGCAGGACCAAGAACATAGAGATAACAGCGGAACAGCTGGAAGGCGCGTTGACAGGCGGCGTATGGTTCGACGGCTCCTCCATAGAGGGGTTCATGAGGATTTTCGAGAGCGACATGTTCCTCATGCCCGACCCGTCCACATTCGCACTGATGCCGTGGGGAGACGGTTTCGCGAGGATAATATGCGACGTCTACGGCAACGACGGCAAGCCATTCGAAGGCGACCCGAGGCACATACTGAAGAAGATGGAAGCCAAGGCAAAGGAGGCGGGATTCACCTACTACACTGGGCCGGAACTGGAGTTCTTCCTGTTCAAGGACACGAACGGCGCGACAATCATGCCGGACCCGCACGATGCCGGAGGGTATTTCGACCTTAGCCCAATTGACTGCGGAATGGCAGTTCGCCACGAAACCATAGAGGCAATCAACCACATGGGTTTGAAGGTGGAAAGGGGCCACCATGAAGTGGCTGAAGGCCAGCACGAGATAAATTTCGCGTTCGACACTTCGCTTTCGATGGCGGACAAGGTGGTCACATACAAGAACGTTGTCAAGGTCATAGCGAAAAAGCACGGACTATACGCGTCGTTCATGCCCAAGCCCATTTTCGGGATAAACGGGAGCGGCATGCACACCAACCAGAGCCTGTGGAAAGATGGACAGAACGCGTTCTTCGACGCTTCCGACGAAAAATACAAGCTGTCGGATACAGCCAAAGGATTCATTGCCGGACAAATTGAGCACGCGCGCGAGTTCGCCGCCATAGCAGCGCCAACTGTCAACTCCTACAAGCGGCTTGTGCCTGGATATGAGGCACCGGTCTACATCTGCTGGGCGAGAGCCAACAGGTCCGCTATGATAAGGGTGCCAGCGGTACGCGGTTCCCAGAAAGCCACAAGAATAGAACTACGCTTTCCCGACCCGTCATGCAACCCCTACCTCGCGTTCGCGGCAATGCTCGCTGCTGGCCTTGATGGCGTAACGCACAAGAAGAGGCCGCCCGAACCCATTGAAGAGAACATATACCATTTCGACGACGCCAAACTGGAGAAATTCTACATCAAGACGCTGCCCAAATCACTGGAAGAGGCAACTGACGAACTCAAGAAGAGCAAGCTCATGGAGGAAACTCTTGGCAAGCACGTTTTCGGAAAAATAATCGAGGCGCACCAGAAGAGGTGGAACGAATACCGGATACAGGTGACGCCGTGGGAACTAGAGACCTACCTGCCGGTGCTTTGAGTCTCCCTTTTTTATTCTTTAATGTCGTAGTAAAAGCATGAAGCAAAGCTTCTACATGCTTACCGTAGTGGCCATAATAGCAGCGTTCTTCGTGGGCTACGCCTCGAACCTGTCGCTGCAGCCTGTTGCACAGCCAACGCCTTCAGCGCAACTGGAAATAACGGTTATACCCACATCTGCACCGGCAACAACGCCGACAGTGCAGGCCCAAATCCAGCAGCAGGCGAACATCGTCAAACTCAAGCTTCCGGCAGTTGACAAGGACGGCAACGGCGCTCTTGCCGACCTCATCATAGAGGTGCGGCCTGGTCAAGGCAGGGTGTTCATAGGATTCGAGGACAGCCCGCTGATAAACGCGGACACGCAGACCTCTCTCAGGATAGCGCTGGACGTCGCCAAACGAATAGCTGGAGAATTCAAGGACGTGGACGTTTCCTACACGTTCGCTGCTGAATCGGACGTGGTAGGGGGCAAAAGCGCGGGCGCTGGTGCTGCGCTCGCAACCATAGCAGCTCTGAAAAAGGACAAACTCAACCAAAGCATACTCATAACCGGCAGCATAGAGCCCGACGGCGCCATAGGCCCGGTAGGAATGATAACGGCCAAAGCACAGGCAGCAAAGAAGGCAGGCTACGCCACTCTCCTGGTGCCGCCCGGAGAAAGCGTGCAGAACAAGGTGGCGGGGCAGTGCAAGGAGAACAGGACAAGCAACAGCTACACCAAGAAATGCTACTCAACTGTCAACAAGGTCAGCGTGGGCGAGGAAGTGGGGATGAACATCATCGAAGTCAAGAACATCGGGGAAGCTTATGCTTATTTTGTCAGGTAGATGAAAACAAATGCTTCAAAAAATGAGAACAATTTGGCGCGGCTTCGTTGAACGCATCAGGAACCCGATTGTTTTGGAAGGCGGAAGAAAACCCGTCAGGGCCAGGGAAATAAAACGGGGCGCGCTTATCGGAAGCGGCGGCGAAGGGAGCATTTACGAGGTCGAAGTGAAGGTTGAAAGGAGAGGAAAACAGCGAGTTTTGAGGATGGCAAGCAAGGAGTTCAAGGAAAAAAACCCTTTTGCGTACCATGAAAACACCGGCGACCCGGTAAAACACTATGAAACCCTGAGGGCGCTGCAGAAACTGAACAGGGAAAAGGGAAACGTTCTCAACCTTTTGCCCACGATAAGACTCACAAATCGGGAAGGGAAATCCATCCTGATAATGACTAAATTAAACTTGCGCTCTTTCAACGACCTTCGGGAAGAACACCGGCTCCCGTTTTATGAAGACATGACGAGACAGCAAGAAATTCTGGAAAAAGAGGGGTATTCCACTGATGCAACGGTTTTCCACGCCAAATGGGACGACAAAGAGAAACGATTCAGGGCGTACATCACGGATGCCGGCAGAATCGAGAAAGACGGATAAAAAAGGTTGCTCTTTTAATTCCCGCGGGCGTAGAAACGAACTTAAACTACGCGGGAAAATATTATTCTCTCTATGCGGGGGTCGCCTAGTGGCTATGGCGGTAGGTTGCTATAGCAATCCGCTTGCGGCTTGCTATCTCGTGAAAAGCGCTTTCCCTTCTCTGGGAAGGCGTTTCACGATAACCTACTTCCGCTTTGCGGAACGCGGGTTCGAGTCCCGTCCCCCGCGTTGTTTAAACCAGCGCGTTAGTTCCTTTCTTTGGCGGCAGGCCGCACCTTTCCGTGAAAACGGAAAAGCGTTTTCATGGCACCACAAAACACGCGAAGTTTTGTGGATGCTTTGGAAAGAAAGGGGCGACCGTACCGTCCCCCGCGTTTTCGATAGCTCCCTAACCGAAATATTTATATTTGCACATAACCGATAACATTATCGGGTAATCGCAATGGTGAAGGAATCAACAATTACGAAGATAATGTCTGCCTTTATGCCCGGGTTGGTCAATGAATTCAATATACGTGAGCTTGCGAAAAAAGCAGGCGTATCTTATGATGCTGCGTATCGTCATGTCAAGGTTCTGATAAGAGACGGCATCCTCAAAGAAAGGCAAGTTGGAAAGGCAGTAGTTTGCAGGCTGGATTTAAGCAATATTATGGCGAGAAAATATCTTGAAAAGATAAGCGTTTCGAAGATGGGGGAGTTCCTAGAGAGAGATGTTGTTTTGAAGAAGGCGCTTGGCGAACTTGTTGAAAATCTGAGGAAAACAGCACCAAACGAATTATTGTGCGTTGTTTTGTTTGGCAGCTATGCGAGAGGAGAGCAGAAAGAACATAGCGATATCGATATCTTAATTATAAGTTCCACATTTGATGTCAGAGAACAGCTAGAACGAGAATGCGGCGGGATTGAGCACCGGTACGGCAAGGACATTTCTTCACTTATTACCACCGCTTCTGAATTTGTAAAAATGCTTAAATCGAAAAAGAGAATGGTCGCACACGAAGTGCAACAGGATGGATTAGTCCTTTATGGTTTCGAGAATTATTTTTCACTGCTAAAAGAAGGTGTTTCAAATGATTGATGTTGAAAAAAGACTCGAGAAATTTGAAGAAAAGGGATTGTGCGGAAAGGCATCTTTCATTAAACGACTCGCCCCAAGCTATCTTGCAAAAGCCGGCCATAATTCCATGGTTAGCAGCATCCTATTGAAACTTGGAGACAATGATGAAGCAAAGAGGGCGCTTAATATTCCCGGAGACTTTTCAGCTTTTGATTGGATTGTTATCGCGGCGTATTATGCCATGTATCATTCTGCTTTGGCAGCCCTCGCATCAATCGGCTACAAAAGCGACAACCACGCAGCAACAATAACCGCTCTCGAAGTTTTCTTTGTGAAAAAGAACCTTTTGGAAAAAGACTTCCTTGACAAATTGAAGCGGGCCAGAGAACTTGAAGAGGAGTACGTCCAGAAGCTGCGGCTTGCAAGAAGGCAAAGAGAAACAGCACAATACGGAGTAACAGAAGAAACAGGAAAAGATGCGACCGAAAAACTCTTGAAAGATGCAAGAAACTTTGTGGACAGAATGGAAAAATTGGTTGGAAGCTTAGAGGAAGGGGCCACCACGCCAAAAAAACGCTGAGTCGCGATGCAAATGCGTCTGATAAAAACTTCAAAGATGAAATGGCTGAATACAAGCCATGGCTACCTCCGAAAAGTATTGATGGAAGTCAACAACAAGGCGGGGAAGACCTGCAAAGTTCAATTCCTACACTTTCCGCCAAACACCGTTGTGAAACCGCATTACCACAAAGGGCAAACCGAATCAGAATACGTCCTTGAAGGTTCGGGCACTGTGCGGTCTGAAAAACAGGCCATACGCTTGCGCCCGGGAACCCTGTTTACAGTAGCGCCAGACGAACGCCATGAAGTTAAGACCGGCCGAAAAGGGTTGCTGCTATTTGTTACAAAAGCCTAAATTCCCGATTTATTAGGCACTAGTGATTTCTCGTTAGAATTTACCTCTAAGTTTACCGAAAGGTTTAAATAATATAGTGCCCAATAGGCACTATGAGTTTTTTTAGGTACAAAAAAATTGGAAAACAAGAGTACGCATACGAAATAACCGCACACTGGGACAAGGCGACGAAATCATCCAAACAAAAATCACGTTACATGGGCGTGGTCGTGGACAAAAAGAAAAAGATTTTCGAACGCCGTGCGCAACGAAAAGACGCAGAACGCTTCATCCTTGACTATGGGGATTCGTTCGTAATTCAAAAGTTTCTAGAACAATCAGGGTTCGCGAAACTTTTGGAAAACGTTTTTGGGAACGAAACGCAAACGCTTCAAGCGTTGATTACCTACCGCTTGTGTTACGGTTCCGCGATGATGTACGCAAAGCCGTGGCTTGAAGGCAATTACGCCCAGCTACAGTACCCGCAAGCGGATTTGTCATCTCAGCGGTTAAGCGAATTTTTCAAACGATTCAGTGACGAGGGCAAGCAGCAAACATTTTTCCGCGAGTATATCCCGACGCTTTCCACTGGCGACTCTGGAATCATTATCGACGGCACGTCGTTGCCGAACCAGATTCACATTCCCTTAACGGCATGGGGTTTATGTGGTGAGGAAATCGACAAGCAGGCACGTTTCTTGTTAGTGGTTGATGAAAAAAGCAAGTCACCATTGTACTTTCGAACGCTTCCCGGAAACATCGTTGATGTCTCCACGTTATCGAACACAATCAAGGAACTTAAGCAATACGGCGTCAAGAAGGCGTTTACGTTCCTTGATGCGGGATTTTTTTCCGAAGGCAACATCAAGGAAATGTACGACGAGGGCATGCACTTCTTGACGCGGTTACCCGCCCAACGTGTTTTGTATAAAGAACTTGTTGCGGCGCACGCGAAAAGTTTGGAGTCCGGGCCCAACATCGTGCGGATGGGTGAACGGGGCTTGTTCGTAAAACAAGTCGAGACGACTTTGTTCGGGAAAAAGGCGTTCGCTTACCTCGTGATGGATCCGAAACGCAAGGGGCGTGAAGTGAATCGTTTGATTGTGCAGAACGGTGATGAGGCGGAAAAGAACGCTGCGGATTTAGAGTATGCCTTGTCGACGAGAGGTTTGATGATTCTCGTTTCTTCTTTTCCGGCCCCGAAATCGGATGTTGTGGAGACGTATTACTTACGTCAGGTAGTGGAAATGATGTTCGGTTTTTCGAAGGACGACTTGGGTTTGCTTCCGTTGCGCGTGCACTCCGAGGATGCGTTGCGTGGTTTTCTATTCGTTCAGTTTTTGACATTGATTGCGTTTACGCAACTCAAACAAAAACTGGGTGTGAAGTACACGATTGAGGATGTGCTGGTGCGAATGCGTAATCTGAAGTGCAAAGTCTATCCGAACGACTTGATTGTTAGTGAATTAACCAAGAAGCAGAGGGAAATTGTTGAGAAACTGGGCATCATAGTGCCCAAAACCACGGGAATTTAGG
>JACROM010000065.1 GCA_016214445.1 Microcaldota archaeon | reverse complement strand
TTGGCTCCGTCGCTTCGCCCTCAGGCAAAGTGCTTGCGTTAGGGTATCCTTTGGATGAACCGCGCATTTCCCGCATTGCGGTCAATCCGGCTGCGAGCCAACTTTACATCGCCTTTGATCTCGGTACAAGTTCGTTGACGTCCAAGTTCCCGAATAAGGAGAACGCAAAGATAGTGATTTACAAGAGTGTTGCGAAAACCCAAACAGATGGTTTCAGGGCAGCCTTGCAGGGATACTATGACCGGTTCCCTTCTTTCTTCACGTCTACAGTGCCTGTTGAAAAACAGGGGATTTGGGTGGCCTTCTTCGAATTATATAATAAAACTACGGGATCCCCGACTGTTCCAAACATTTCCGACTTCTCCATTGCAATAGGAGAAGGAGCCGGTTGGTGGATTTCAATGAACCAATCCGGCGTCTATTGGTATCCCGACACCAAGGAACTGGCTTTCCGCGAACAGAACAACGTGACCAGCTTCCGCTATGCCCTGGAACAGGGAAGCATATGGATTAGGATTGAAAACGACGTTGCAAAAGGAGGATATGACGTGCAAGCCGTGGATGTCTATAACGCATCGCAGGTCATGGACTACGTGAACTGGCTCTACGGGAATTGCACCACCTGCCATTCATTTCAGCGCAAGCTGGCCGAGCTCGTTTTGAGTTCCTGCATATATTCCTCGCCAGACGAAAGCAACTGTTTCTATGAACCGTTGCCTGTTGGCCCGCCTTGGTGCAAAGGCAAGTGCGCCCATTTCTACACGAACGACGACCCTGACATCCGGGTTCCTGGCCTCAGCAACCGCGGGGAAACCTACTGGAGCGAAAGCGTGAAAAATGCTTACTCAACAGGCTTCAAGCTCGACGGAGAGTACTTGGACGGCATGTTCATGAGGGATTTCGCTATAGACTACAGGAAAGAGCACTGGGTGAACACGGACTATCCCCTTTCCTTCGGTAAAAACAGCAGGAAGGCAGGTTATCCTACGGTGTTCTCTGGCCTGAAGCTTGCGAAAAAAATCAAGGCGGACTTGGTTCAGTTAAACAAAACGCTCTTTTCAAAC
The DNA here is from genome assembly GCA_016214445.1 of Microcaldota archaeon. GTDB lineage: Archaea > Micrarchaeota > Micrarchaeia > Norongarragalinales > Norongarragalinaceae > JACROM01. The sequence continues at coordinate 2,565 of JACROM010000065.1, read as the reverse complement.
GACGTTCCCTACAACGATATTGGATTCGGAGCTGAGTTGGCGGATTTCGGCGGAATTGAAGCGGGCTGGGGCCAATTAGGAGGTTTGAATTTCATTCCCGCTCCTGACTCGGAATACAGCTTTCGCAGGGCTCTCGCGGGATTCAAGCCGAACGCATTCCTCTATTACTACAACCACTCGCTCTTCAACGCGGCCCAAGCGGAGGAAGTAATCAAAACTTCATTATTCTATGGCATATACCCTTTACATTCAGAAACACCCGCTCAACTCAGGCTGATGCCGCATTCGCCAGAGACCGGGACACGCTCGGCCTCGGTTCTGGAGAGGTTCATCTCTACTCTCCAATCAGCGGCCGCAGGTTTGATTTGCCAGCTGGCGTGTCAGAATCGAGCTTGTCTTTTTCCCCAAAGGAAATTGAATTGTTCGCCGTCTCGTTCGGCTCGTGCGGGGATGGAGCTTGCGATTCCATTGAAAACTGTTCTTCTTGTCCAGTAGACTGTGGTGCCTGCCCTTGCACGAACTGCGGTGGAGGCGGCCCTCCGTCTGGAGGCACCGGTGGAGGAGTGGCCTCTCAGACCACCAGTTCATTACCTACTTCCACTTCCTTGCTGACTACTTCAACCATGCAGGAATGTGTTTCCGGTGAAAAGAAGTGCGTTGAGTCGGGGGCTGGAAACTTTCTTTTCAAATGTTCTGCAGGGAAATGGATTACTGAAAAAGAATGCAGGACAGGCTGCACGAAACCAGGTCTAGGAGGGAATTGCAAGCCCGAAACTAATGAAACGCTTGCTTTGGCCTATGGTCAGGTGCTTGCTGAAGTGAACTCGCTTTTGACTGACGCACGCGCTGCTTTCTTGAACGTTTCAGTGGAAGAAAACGAGTTGAGAAAGGCCACTGAGTTCCAGAGCAAGGGAGATTACGCGAGTGCGTTGGAGCGTCTTTCTTTCGTGAAAAAAACTCTTTCGGACAAGCTGTCCCGCCTGCCGATGGGGCGGGTCGAGGGAGGAAACCTTGCGTTGCTGGGGCAGTGTGGCGCAGGACTCGCGTGCATTTTCCTGGCGTTGACGGCGAGGAACAGGCTGCGGCGCAGGACAACCGAGGCGCCGCCCGCCGAGAGTCAAGAAAGCGATAGAGGGGCTTGGTGACCAACCTTGTGCTATAAGTGTGTTTTCTCTTTTCTTTCTCCTTTTCCCAACCACTTTTTCCTCAAGGAAGGCTTGCATAGAACTATTGAATCAGAGGAACTTTGTTTCCGTTGAAAAGCCACTGAATAAAAGGAAAAGCAAAAACACGGTTGTTGTGCAAAACTCAAATCCAAGCCAGCACAAGAACCGGAGTTATAGGACACTCTCGCATTTAGCAATGAAAACTATTGGTTGCTTGTCTAAGCTTTTTACGAAGAGTTTTAGGACACAAGAAACCAACAACTCATTGAAAAACAATTTATGTGCACCTCAAGGAAGAGAAGCATTTTAAACAGCGTTACCTAATGCATTCAAATCTGGTTTAAATGGTGGTGCTGGTGGAGTTCGACAAAAGCAACATGCTCGGCGTGATAGATGATTTCCCGAACCAGTTCGCGAAGGGATTTGAGCTGGCGGAAGGAATCCAATTCGAGGGAGTAGAAAACATCGTGGTAGCTGGAATGGGTGGCAGTGCTTCCTACGCTGATTTACTGAAGGCATACCTTACGGAATTGAAGCTTCCACTAGTGGTGCATCGCAACTATGGGCTGCCGCGCGGCGTGGGAAGATATACTCTGTTTGTCGCCAGCTCCTATTCTGGAAATACGGAAGAGCCCTTGGATGCGTTCGAGCAGGCGATTAAAATTGCGAAAGTTGTCGGCATCGCAAGCGGCGGAAAGCTCAAGGAATTATGTGCGAAGCACAATTTCCCCCTAGTTCTGCTTCCCCAAGGCATTCAGCCGCGCTCCAGCACGGGCTATATGTTCTCTGCACTTTTGGGAATCCTCGAGAATTCTGGGATAGTAGAGAACAAGAAGAAAGAGGTTTTGGCGATGGCTGCTGAACTCTCGAGAAACAAGGCCAAGTTGAAGACTGAGGGAGAGAAGCTCGCGAAAGCAGCAGTTGGAAAGATTCCCATCATCTATTCCTCGGAAGAGTTCGGGCCAGTCGCCAGGATGTGCAAGATAAAGTTCAACGAAAACACGAAAGTAGCCTCCTTCTACAACGTTTTTCCCGAATTAAACCACCACGAAATGAATGGAACACGTTATATCGATATGCTGCACTTCTTTTTCATAGAGAAACCAGACGACCATCCACAGATTCAAAAGCGGATGAAGGTGACCAAGAAGTTGCTGGAGAAGCGCGGCGGCTCGGTCACTGAGATAATCCCCTTAGGTAAAACGAAGCTAGAGAGAATGTTCAACGCCCTCTATTTGTTTGATTGGACGAGCTTCTTCCTCGCCATGCAATACGGCATTGACCCCACTCCAGTTGAGCTTGTCGAAGAATTGAAGAAAGAGCTGAAGTGAGTCTTTTATTTGCCGTCTTCCATACTTATGGCAAGGGCCTATAGCTCAGCCTGGTGACCCTTTTTCTT
>JACROM010000138.1 GCA_016214445.1 Microcaldota archaeon | reverse complement strand
AGGATGTGCTGGTGCGAATGCGTAATCTGAAGTGCAAAGTCTATCCGAACGACTTGATTGTTAGTGAATTAACCAAGAAGCAGAGGGAAATTGTTGAGAAACTGGGCATCATAGTGCCCAAAACCACGGGAATTTAGGAAAAGCAAACTATAGCAATGATACTGAATGGCTTGAATAGAACGCTGAATCAGGAAAAATAAAAGAAGAAAACAAAAAAGAAAGAAAAAACAAAGTTTACTTGCTCAGGAGCAGCGTGACGCTCGAGACCTTGCTCATGGTGCCGTCCTCGGACGCCAGCTCTTCAGTTGAAATGTCGGCCAGGGTTATCTTGATATCCTTGAAGAACCTGTTCTTGGTTATCTGGGTGACGTCGACTGCTCGCGAAATGGCCTTTCCCCTCGCCTTTATCTTCACTTCACTCGAGCCTGAATTCAGCTGTGTCACAGCAGCCAAAACGTAGCTCATGACGTTCTTCTTGCCGATGTAGACGGTGTTCCTGTCCCTGATAGGAACGATACGCTCGCCTCGCGGCATTTCCTCGGGCACTTCCGCTGCTGCCGAAGTTTCCCTAAGGACCGGCTTGGCACGCGGCATCTCTTCCTCTTCCTGCTGTACTTGTTCCGGTTGTTGCGCTTCTGTTTCCATGGTTTTCGTGCACCTCTGTTTGGTTGGTTGGTTGTTGGAGGAAAAAGATGAAATATAGCAAGACGCAGAAATAAAACGACTAATAGCTGCGTCTTGCTAGATAGCAAACCAAGGCTATTTGTTCGGTAAACTTCCTTGGTTTGCTATAAATCCGGGAATATAAAAACCCTTTCCTGAAAAACAAAAGAAAGAAAAAAGAGGAGGGGCGGCAAAGCGCCCGAACGACCTGAATGCTTATATGGCTACTTCTTCTTCGCGAACACGAGGAAGTACAGGGCGGCCAAAATGATTACGCCGATTCCTATGTACAACAACGTGTTATCCGCTGCTGCCTTTGCAGGCGCGGGCGCGGGAGTGGCCGCAGGGGCTTCAGCTGGCGCGGGAGTGATTTCAGAGGGTGGAGCTTTCGGAGCAGGCTTGGCCTTGGGGGTCTCGAACTGCTGCAGCACGGTTTCTTCTACCTTTTCCGCTACCTCCACCTTGGCGGTAAAGACTTCAGCCGGAGCCAATTCAACGTCCCAAGTAGCAATGATGCTTCCGGGCTCTACCTTTATCGGCGCGGGGTCGAGAGTAATCTTTCCTGCCTGGTAGTCCGCGTAGTCAAAAGGCAGCTTGTACGAAACCTCGCCTACAAAGCCCCCGCTGGAAGCAACGTAGGACAGCATGAATGTTGCCGAGTTCTCGGCAAAGTGGCCGGTTACCTGGGCAGCAGTGCCCAACCGCTCGGTCTTCTTTTCAAGGATTTCCTCGCCGGCAGCGGTCTTTTCAACAACCACTTCCGGAATCGGAGGCAACGCTGCGGGCGCGGCAGTAGGCGCAACAGTGGGGACAGGGGTGACAGAAGGCACTGGAGTGGTGCCGGAAAGATATGCGGGCACAGGAGTTGGTGTGGCGTTGGCTGAAGAGAAAGCGTTGACGTCCACGTTCTGCGAAAACGCGGTAGTGTCACCGAGGGTTATGGTAATCGGCGAAGCCGAAACGCTGTTCGTTGCATTGATGGTCCAACCAAGGGCGTAAGTCTGGGAAGGCTGCAAAGTGAGAGTTGAAGTGGTGGCATCTCCGGCAAGAACGCTGAAGTAGCTTGAAGAATACCCAAGCGCGTAAGTAGTGGTGACGTTTTCAGCGGCCGACGGGTTGCTCAACGTAGAGGAAACAGACACGTTCCTCCCGGGCCACACCGAAGTGTTCGCTATCGAACCTAAAACAATGACTGCGCTAGGGTCTACGAACTCCAACACAGTTGAAGTCGAGGAAGCGCTGCCTCCCTGGTAAGTGGCTTGCACTGTATAGTCGTAAACGTCTGCTGTGCCCGCGCTCACCACGAAAGTGACAGAAGAGCCGCTTGTTGAAACGCTCGTACCGGAATAATACCCTACTGCAGGGTCGCTTACCGTAACCGATGAACCCGTTGTCCTGCCAGTTCCGGTTATCTGCACCTGGGTTGCAGTGCCTGAAGAGTCGCCCACCAACGTTGCTGTAACGGTGACGTCGCTGCCAGTTGTTGCTCGCGTTGCCGTAGAGCTTGTTGTAACCGAAGTTATCGTAAACGCTCCGACCAAAGCTGGAAGCATCAGCAAAATAAAAAGAGAAGTCAGGATTGTTTTTTTGTTTTGTTTCATAATCATGTTTTATATACACCTCGAATAATCAAAAATAAAAAATAAAGAAAGGGAGCGGCGCTAGTAACCGCCCATGCCTCCCATGCCTCCCTGCTCGCCGCCAGGACCCGGACCGCCGCAAGGCATGCCCGGTATGCACCCGCCGCCTGCGGGCTGCATTCCGCCGCCGCCCATAAATCCAATCATGCCAATGTGCACGATTTCAGCGTCCGTTCCGGAAGCGGAAGTGTTGGTCACACGGGCCATTACTTCCACGTTTTCGCCTTCCCTCCAGCCTCCGAGCTTGGTGAATAGCAGCTGCGCGCTGCCAGTTGAGCCAATTAACTCTCGGGTCACATTCCCGCCGCTTGAGGAGTTGAACATCTGCACCTCCAAGGCTTGTGGCGGACCCCACCTGAACACTTCGCCTATGACGGTCGCGTTCGCGCCGGTCAAAGGCTGGCCGCGGAAGTCGAACGCCGAAATGTTGGCAGTCACGTTCTGGGTAGCAGAAGTGATAGGCGGCATGCCGAAGCCTTGGGGGAACGCCATGAAGCTCCTTATGGTAACCATGGAGCCTGCGCCGCCGCCGAAGCTGAACTCGTCACGCTGCATCTTGGCTATGTCCTCAACGTACGCACCGCCAATTGTGGCGTTCACTTTCCAGATGGCCATGTACTCGCCTGACGCGGAAATGTTCGCCTTCACGAACGCGACCCCATTTTCGTCAGACGCGCCGTCGAAAGTCTGGAAGTATCCGCTGTCGAGCATGTTGGCGAACCCTTTGCCTCCGAAGCTCATGTTGGCGAAACCCGGTATGGACACCGAAGAGCCTTGAATCGGAACGTTTCCGCGGGTCACCCTGTAGGGAACGTACCAGAACTGGCCCTTCTTGAAGTCGCCCAACCGTTGGGCGTCGAAGTAGCCTGAAGCACCGTAGCTATCCATCCTGGTCGAGCCGTTGACGAACCTGACGTTCGGGCAGTCCATGCTTGACGAAATGTACAGCGCGGAAGAGTTGAACGGCGTCATGTTAAGCTGGCCGAACAGCCTCCTGTGCGTTGAGTTCGTGTTCGTCAAGTCTATCACCTGCAGCGAACCGTTGGAAGAGTTTACAACCAACACGTCATAGGCTCCCGAAGTGTCGTTGTCGAACATCGCGAAGAACGTGTTGGCCGCAACGTTAGTCAGGCTCATCGGGCCGAAGCCGAACGTAGTGTAGTTGAAAGCGGTCTTGAAGCACACGTTTCCGCTCCTCGAGCCTATGGTGAACGAAGCGTTGGTTACTGAACCGTTCAACGCAAGGAAGCTCGAGTTCAGGTAGGATAGGTTCATGCGTAAGTTGGCGTAGGTGAACGGCTGCGTCTCCGCCCCTCCAGGACCCATGCCGCCTTGGGTCGGGTCGGGTATTGCCATACAGCGTTCCCCGAAGCTGCCGTTCTTGTCACGGTCGTCGTACACGTCGAAGCAGTAGCCCTGCATCATGACCTCGTTCTGGCTCAAAGTCTTGAGGTCCAAGGCCGAAACCGTAGTGGAGCGGAACAACTCACCGGAATTGCCGTTCGTGTTGTTCACCATAAAGCGGACGCCTACATGGCCCGGCTTCAACGAAGCGGGAACTATGAAGGTCACGTTGTATGATTCAACGCCTCCGCTCTGGCCGAGCGAGAAGTT
>JACROM010000137.1 GCA_016214445.1 Microcaldota archaeon | reverse complement strand
GATTAGCGGTTGTGCTTCGGGGTCTTCGCCGAATGTTGTTGTTGCGTCTTTGAGGTGTTTGTCGTAGGCTTTTTTGGCTTCTTGGATTGTGGAGTATTTTTTCGTGAAGAGTTGGTATGCTGCGGTTCTGATTAGCGGTTGTGCTTCGGGGTCTTCGCCGAATGTTGTTGTTGCGTCTTTGAGGTGTTTGTCGTAGGCTTTTTTGGCTTCTTGGATTGTCGAGTATTTTTTCATGAAGAGTTGGAATGCTGCGGTTCTGACTAGTGGCTTGCTTTCTTCGTCTTCGCCGAATGTTTTTGTGGCGTCTTTGTACACTTGGTCGGCTTGGAAGACTGTCATCGCGTGTCCGTATTTCTTAATGATTGAAGCGGGCACGCCTACCTGTTGCATAAGTTGGTATTCAGTGGTAACGTGGTCGAGTACGGCGTGCGCAAGCAACGGGTTTTGTTCGAGTTCTCTGGCGGCGTAACCTTGCCGGTGCAGGGTTAAACCCATGTTTTTGAGGTAGGCAGAAAAATTTTTGTCATTCAACATTGTTTTGGCGGTAGGATGCTGGCGCGTATATTCTGCCAGCGTTTCTTGGAGGTTTAAAGCAGCTTTAGGCGGTTTTCCTACTCGACCTTGCGTTCGTTGTTCGAGTTTTTCCGCTACTCTTCCAGCAAGCAAGGCGTATTCGATCAATTGTAGCGCGTTTTTTTCGCCGTTTCGCTCAGGAAGTTTTCCCGAGGCTATCCCTGCGCGGAGGACGTGCTTGAGCGCGGTTTCCTTGTTTACGGCAGCGCGTATTCGCGGGTTTTCAAGCAGGTTGTTCACCGCCCGGTCAACCCTGCCGGTTTGAATTCTCTTTATTGTCTCTACCAAGAGTCGCGTTGGCGTCATTACTCTTTGTATGTCTGATTGGATTTTTTAAGCTATGGTCGTTTTTGCTTTTTTCAGCAGCCTTTCCGGCCTTTCGCCCCCGTGGGTTGGTCAATCAATTTGCGCGCTCTTTCTGGTGGGGGCTTGGGTTTTGTTCGCTCGCTAGTTCGGGGGTCGAGGCGAACGGAGCTTTGCGATGGTCGCCTGCCGACCATCGCTTCCAACCGCTCGCCTCGACCCTTCCTACTGGTTACATTTCCCTTCTCGAAGACTTGATGTGTCCTACCTTCGGCTCGTAAAGGTCGCCTTGGCGTTTGAGCTCGTCGACGAGGCGGCGAGTGTAGACTTCGTCGAGGCCGTAAGTGGAGGACTCGCGGACCACTTCGTCTATCGCGACCAAGTCGAACTTCTTCTCAAGGGTCTTGATTATGTTCAAGACCGTGCGCATCCGGTCCACCCTGCTCTTGGGCTGGCCTATGGAGATTATATCGGAGTCTATCCTGCCAGTTGTCTTGTCCACGAACACGTCGTTCAGGATGAAGTTGACCAACGCGATTGCGCGTTCGGCGTCCTGCAGCTCAACTCGTTCGTTCAGCCTCATTTTGGCCGAAGCCTCGGCAATCCTTATCACGCCTTCGATATACCGCGCGGTTACCGGGAACGTCTTCTCCTTTTCGCCCATCCGGCGCAAATCAACGTAGAACTCCTTGATTTTCTCGCCCGCCTCGTCGCTTAGGATAGGGCGTATGTTTCTTCTTGCGTAGGCGATGTACTTGCGCAGGAGGTTCAAGTCAATTACCGGCATTATGGCGCTTTTTTCCGCCTCAGTTCCTTCCTTTCTGGAGGCGAACTTGTGCCCCAAAAGTATGTGGTCTGCCATCTTGCGGTCGCGGGTCTCATCTAAGACATCTTTGATGGTGAAAATCAGGTCGAAACGCGAAAGCAGCGCAGGTGAAATGTTGAACTGCTGCGCAGGCGGCACGTTCGGGTCGAACCTCCCCAATTTGGGGTTGGCGGCAGCCAAAACAGACGTCTTGGACTGGAACTGGGTTACTATTCCCGCCTTGGCAACTGAAATCACCTGCTGTTCCATCGCCTGGTGTATTGAGCCGCGGTCCTGCAGGTCCATCTTGTCGAACTCGTCTATTATAGCGAGGCCGCCGTTCGCCAAAACCATCGCCCCTGCCTTCAGTATCCATCCTTCGCCGTCCTTGTCCCTTTCAGCTGACGCGGTCAAACCCACTGCGCTGGCCGACTCTCCTGAAACGTAGACGCTCTTTGGCGCGATGTTGGAAACGTAGGAAAGGATGGAACTTTTTGCAGTGTTGTGCGAGACAATGCCGTTTGCTATGAACCGTTTCGCGGAAGGCACTTCAACATCAAAAACATCGGCTACGCCGGCATGCTTGACGGAAACGACCCTCTCGCTCAGCTGTTTTCCAACGTAATGGTGCAAATCCGCGACGTCCCCGACGAGCTGTTTCAGCTTGGCTTTTTTCTTTTCCGGAACAAAGCCGATGCTCTTGGCGAATTTCCTTATCGCCTGCGCCCTCCTGATGGCCAGGTTCCTTTCCACTATCATGGAGTGTATGCCGAAGCGCAGCAGCAGGATTTGGACGTCCCTCAAAAGCTCGATTCTCGAGGACTTCAGTTGTATGGCCCTTCTTCCGCGTCCCTTGGAAAAAACACATCCGTCCGCTTCGAACAGCCAAGCCAGGAACTCTGAAGCGACCTTGTTTCCGGAACGCAACACCATGTCAGGAACCCTCTTCTCCCTGAGGAACTGCATGTTTTCAGCTGCGTCAACGCTGTGCAGCTCAAGCACGTTAATCGGTTTCTTGTCCGGCCTGCGCTCAACGCGTTCCTTCAAAGGGATGCCGAAGCACGCGTTTGCCGTTTTCTCGAGTTTAGGAATCAAGTCAGCTTCTTCGCCGTTCACGTCCATCGCTATCCTCGTGCGCGTAACCCATCCATCGCCAAGCACGTAGCCCATCAGGCCAGCCAGTTCGGGCGTCAGTTTCTGCGGAAGCCTTACCTTGCTTTTCGGGCCGAGCTTCCTCTCGGTTTTCTTCCAGTTGGTTGCAACGTAGCCAGTTATTGTGCACGGAATCCACGGCACAACCGCAAGCTTCTCGCCGGCCTTGATTTCATCCAACCGCTTCCATTGCCGTGTCATTCCATCTACTACAAGCAACGGGTGGTTGTAGGTGCCTTTGATGCTCTTGCCGGATTCAGTAAGCACTTCGATAATCGGCTGGTTCCCGTAAGCATGGAACCTTGTCGCTTTAGCCCGCTTGTAGCCTTGGCCGGTCAGCATTGGAACGTTTATTTCCTGCAGGTGTTTTTCCCCCAAATCCCCGATTTTAGCAATGGCGCCGTTGCTCAACACGACCCGTTCATCGCCTATCAAGCAGCCCGGGTCACCGATTAACAACGCGTGGAGGTCACTGCGTATCTTCTTCCCGTCAGGCAGCACCTTGCCGGGAGTGCCGCCGAAAAGCTGCAACGCTATTGCCTGCTTGAGTTCGCTGTAGCCGTAAATGCTAGGGGCGACGCTGTCCACTATCTTCTGGAACAGCCCTGGATCCCTTGCAAGGGTTTGTATCTCCCTCTCTTCCTCCTTGGTGATTTCAAGCTCCTCGAATTCGCGCTCCATTTTATGGATGTGCAGGACGTCGAGGAACTTCGCGTAAACCGGTCCCTTGACCTTGTCCTTCAGCGGCTTCAGGCGCAGTATGCCGGTGACGATGAATTTTTCTCCCGGAACCATGGTGTTCACGAGGTCGTCCTCCATCCACAGTTCGATGTTCGCTGTTGGCGCGTTCCCCCGTATTTTTTCCACCAACTCCTGTATCTGGGCGCGCTGGAGGTTGGTGAAGTCGCTGTCCTGCTCTATGAGCCTGAAGTCCCGCCTGCCGCACGTGCAAAGCGACGGCGGTTTTACCGCTGTTTTCTCAGTTGCTGTCTTGTAGGTTGAATCGCAGTGTATGCACTGCCACTTTGCCATCTTCATCAGCGGCTTCACGTCGGTAACGTACGAAACCACCCCGTCGCACGTGAGGATGTTGTCCAAATGGGAAGCGCCTATGTTTTGGATGGACGTCTCGAACACGCTGGGGAGGTTGAACACCCTGACGTGTATGCTTACGTCCTTGTCGGTTATGCCGCGGCAATAGTTTTTTACTGCGGATTCGCCAGCCTTGAGCACTATATCGGGGTTGTTGGTGAACTTTTCCGCCAGCTCGCGGTTGGCGTTGTCCAAAACAGAGTAATCGACGTTGACGCTACGCCTTTTCGGGTAGTCGGCGCAAACTTCCAGCAAGGCGGGCCTGAGTTCCTCGTGGACAAACTCCTCCCAGGCAGCTTCCAAATCCATATGCTGGCTTTCCCCCACTGAAACTATCCGGCGCGCGGCCAAAAAACGCCTTTCCCCCGCTTTTCGTGGACGAACAATGTTCGTACGATTATTTAAACCCGAACCCGTTAATAAGTCCTGATTGTGATGGGCTTCAAAGACGTCGAAAAGAAGCTTTCCCTTGTGGAAAAGCGCTTCGAGCGCGACCTCGCCAGGCAGGAAGCCTTGGTGAACGAGGTCCGATCTGTTTCCTATCTTTTGCTCCTCATCTCAGCTGCCCTCCTGGCCCTCCTTTTGGGAATGGTATTAAACCCTAACTCCGCGACATATGCAATAGGT
>JACROM010000125.1 GCA_016214445.1 Microcaldota archaeon | reverse complement strand
TTGCGGCATGGTTATCGCGTGTGTTTGGGTGTGAAAAGTAATTCGGATGCGTGGTCGGTTTTTGTTCCGTTGGAGCCGCATCAAATCGATATCCTTAAGACATTAGGCGTAGTGTATAAAAAATAGGGAAAATTCAGGTAAATACTGAAATAAACGGCAGTGAAGAAGACGGTTTCTGGGTACACGTACCGCTGGAAGAACATAGCCCGGAAGAAATAAAACTAATTAGAGAAAAAATAACCTTGGCGCGCAAAACCGTGAGCGAAAGATACGCGCAAGTAATGAAAAAAATGAGCGCCCTGCGCAAGGCAGTTCTTGCTTTTGAGTTCGAGTACCCGGCTGAAGGAAGCACGGTGCCCGAAAATGAAAGGAGATCAGTTGGCGTCGGATTCCAGCTCATCGATGTGTTGAGCGGCAAGCAACCGCGGGCAACCTTCGGTCCTTTGAAAAAAAGGAATTAGTCGCTACGACGTCCTAAGGTGTAACAGCCACAACTTCTTGAAGAACGGCAGCGTCAAGGTGGAGAGCATGAACGCAACCGCAGGAACGATTGCGTTGAGCCAGGGGTTCGGCAGGCTGATGGCTTGAAGATAGGCGCCCACGCGGCCAAATCCGGCAAAACGTTTAAATAGTTGAATTACGAGTATATACTCGTGATTACATGAAGTTTCTCGACAGGGAAATGGAACTCGAATTCCTGAACCGCAAACACGCCTCCAACCAGCCGGAACTAATAATACTCTATGGCAGAAGGCGCATAGGCAAAACTGAAATACTGAACCACTTCACGGCAGACAAGAAAGCACTATACTTTCTAGGCCGCCTGGAATCGCGGGAAGACACGCTAAAGAGATTCAGCCACACCCTGACGACTTTCTTCAACGACGCCCGCCCCCTCTCCTCGCCGCTGACCACATGGGACGCGATCTTCGACTACCTAGCCGCAAAAACAAGCAAACGCGAAACAATAATCATGGACGAGTTCCCGTTCCTAATGGAAAAATTCCCGGAAATAACGTCCGTCCTCCAAGACAAGTGCGACTCCACGTTCAAAAAAACCAAAATCATGCTAATTTTGTGCGGGTCGTCCGTGAGCTCGATGGAAAAATACGCGCTAGACCAACAAAGCCCGCTCTACGGAAGACGCACGGGCCAATGGCGCGTAACAAGCCTACCCATCCACTGCCTGCAACAAATCTTCCCGCAATACTCCACTGAAGACAAAATCCAGTCCTACTCCTTCCTCGACATGATTCCGGGGTACCTATCAAAATTCTCGCCGGAACAAAGCGTTTGGGCCAACGTCAAAGAAAAAATGCTGACCAAAGGCGAATTCCTCTACGACGAAGTCGAATTCCTGTTAAGAGAAGAACTCAGAGACCCCTCCAACTACATGTCCATACTCTCAGCCATCGCCGGAGGCACCACAACCTTCAGCGAAATCCACTCCCGAACCCAGCTAGACAAAAGCCTGCTGTCCAAATACCTGTACGTCCTAGAACGACTGGACATAACGCAAAAGATAACCCCAGTCACGGACACACACAAGTCTAAACTCAAATCAAAAAATGCCTTGTACGCGCTAAAAGACAACTTCTTCGACTTCTGGTTCCGCTTCACCTACCCGAACAAGCAAGCCCTCGAAGAAGGACGCGCCGACCAAGTACTCCAAGAAGTCAAAAACACTAGCGACTACCCCGCCAAAAAATTCGAGCAATTCACCACGCGCCTGCTCCCATATCTGAACGCGTTCCAAGCAACCTCCTACGGCAAATGGTGGAACAAACAAAACGAGATAGATGCAGTAGCCTTGAACGACAAGACGAAACAAATCCTGTTCTGCGAATGCAAGTGGCAAGAAAACGTCGACGCAAAAAAAATCCTAGCAAAACTGCAGGAAAAAACAAGCGAAGTCGAATGGCACAAACAAGACAGAACCGAATACTACGCCTTATTCGCCAAAAGCTTCAACAAAAAACTGCGGGAAGAGAAAACCCACTGCTACGACCTGAAAGACATCGAAAAAACACTGAAAACAGCCCTACAGCCACAACCCGCCCGAAGCCAAGCGACTAGAACGACAAAACCGAAATTCTCACCGAACAGGGCACTCAGTAAAGCCTGAAACTGGGACGCGGCAATAACCTTCCGTTTGCCAAATGCCAACGTTAAGCCCCGGTTGATGGCAATTCGTCACAGAGGGAAAAGCGGCCTTCAAATCAAAATCAATCTTGCCTGTGAAGCGATTCCAGCCACAACTTCTTGAAGAACGGCAGCGTCAAGGTGGAGAGCATGAACGCGACAGCTGGCACGATTGCGTTGAGCCAGGGGTTCGGCAGGCTGATGGCTTGAAGATAGGCGCCCACTGCAACGTAAGTGAAAACCGTCAAAAGAAAGCGGCGGGTCCAGCTGGTTTCCCAAGCCTTGTCCGCCTCGACACTGCGGTTGCGTTGTTTCAGCAAAGCGATTTCCTTTTCCAGCCGAGAAAGTGAAGCCATCTCAACCGCGCAACCTTTCCATCCTTTCCATCTTCTTCCTGATTGAATCAGCTGAAGCGATGTCCTTCCGGTACCTGAACCCTGTCATGTCGATTCTGGAAATTGCGGTTTCAACCTCGTCATAGGCGTCCTGAAGAGTTGAGCCGAGCGAAGTGAGGCCAAAACCACGCGAGCCTGTTGTATAGAGGCCGTCTTCCTTCTGTTCCACACCGGAATAGAAGAGTTGGGTTTCGCCGAGGACGCTCTCGTCAATCGAGAACTTGAACTTGTCCTTCCGGTCGGGATAGCCAGCTGGAACGATGTACTTGCAGACCGAAGCCTTCTTCTCGAAAACTATTTCCAGTTCCTCAAGGGTTTGGTTAACGATTGCAGTGCATATATCGTGCAGGTCGCTCTTCAGAAGAGGCAAGACGTTCATTGCCTCCGGGTCGCCGAAGCGCGCGTTGAACTCGATTATTTTTGGTCCGGAAGCGGTGACCATGAACTGGGCGTAAAGTATTCCCCGGTAAGGCTTGCCTGTTTTCGCCTCGATTCCCTTGACCGTCTTGTCCACTACTTCCAACGCTGTCCCGTATTCTTCGGTCGTGACGAAAGGAAGCGAGTGGTTCTCGCAGGTGTAGGAGCCCA
>JACROM010000134.1 GCA_016214445.1 Microcaldota archaeon | reverse complement strand
GGTTTTTTGGATAGAGTCGTGACTCGGTTGGGTACGTCTGCGAAGGTTGACGTGCCAAAGCGGTTTTTGAATCGGCGGGTCTACGTTATAGTGACGAAGGATGTAGTCAAATCAGACGCCGATTAATTTTGTCCCACACCCTCGGCAAGCTGAAGATTTAAGAACCCGTTTTCCGTAACCTAACTCATGAACATTCTCCTGCATTTGCTTTCGCATGCCGTGCTCTTAAGGCACCAGAAGAACCTCAAGAACATAAGGAGCCAGCTGGACGCGAGCCAGCACGCGCACGCGGAAGGCCAGAAACAACACGAACGCCTGATTCTTTTGTACTCGCAACTGCACCAGGCGATGAAGTTGCACAGCTTCAGGCGCGACCTTCTGGAGGGAATGAAGGACGTGAAGGAAGACAAGACGCGCGAACGGGTGGAAGGCTTGATGGGCAAGCTCAAGCACATCGAAAGCGAGGAAAAGCAATTAGCTCAGGAAATAGCGAGGAAAACGCAGATCCACTCCGCGCTTACCAGCAGGATAAACCGCTTGCAGAAGGAACTGGACGAAGTCATACTTGTTGTGGGAAAGGAGACCAAGAAATAGGGTTTTATAGCGAATAACGAAAATATCCGTACTTTTTAAGGCTCCTTTTACGAGGCAGCCAAAGTACGATTATTTTTGCAATCAGCTATTATTCCACTTGAGCCTCAAACTTACCCATGGGCAAAATGGAAAAGTATTCTGGAAGACCGCAGGAAAGACCCGCCTCGTTGGCGAAATATATTGAAGAGCAGGGATCGGCCAAGCAACTGACGGAACGTTTCGACCGCGTAAGGTTGCACCTTGTTGCCGGGAAAGTAGGTTTAGCTCTTGACCTTCTGGAAAAGGCCGTTGAAAAAATCCGAAAAAAAACTCATGAGAAAATAGGGTGGATAGACTGGGATTACTACTCAAAATGGTGGTTTCAGAAGACGAAAACACGTGAAGAGAATATAAAATTCATTCTCAACAAGTGTTTAGAGAGGCGACAACTTGCGGACCGAATCAAACAAATTCACAAAACGCGACCGGTTTTTTACACTGAACGCGAGAAAAAAAGTCTCGACGCGACAAAAGAGGGAGAAAAAGAAGGAATGGACGCACGGGAAAAAAGGCTATTAGAAGAAAGCGAGCTTTTCGTCACGCCTTTCAACAAATACGAGCGCTACCATTTTGACGAGTTTGAAGACCCGGAAGTAGTAATGTCTGAAGCAAGGAACCCTGAAAAGCTTACTGGCCTGCTTCACAACGAGGCGCTGGCGGAAACCTTGAAGAGATACAAAAGCCGTCTGCCTGACTTGATGTACCATTTGGAAGGAAACGCCATAGTCCAAAAAGTGGTCGAGCACATTAAAGACAACCCGGGCGCTTCAGTTGAGCAAATCCACCAAATGAGCTACCCATTGCAGACGTTGCGAACGTTCGACAAGTTCGTGAAGACGCTGAAGAGAAACGGAGTTGAACACAACGATGCTCGGCGGCTGTCAGCTTTTCTCCTGTTTGGAGGAAAAGGCAGGGGACTGGCCGAGTTCGCCCTGGCGGTACACCTCAAAGGCGCAACTGGCCGCTTCGAGAGGAAACCAATTGAAGTGGAAACAGCCATAAAACCGCTGTTGTTGAGGAAGGAAACCGAAAAAAGAAAAACTGAAGGTACAGAAAAGTGGGTTCCCTCTAAGGCACTTTATCCACGCAAAGGGGTAGACAAGAGATTGGATGAAGAATTCAGGACTTTTTTCGAAGAAATCCTCGACCTCGTCGAGCTGTGCGGCGGAGAGTGGAGGCTGCGGAAAACCATCAAACCTGAACACGTGAAGGAACTGAAGGGCACCAGACAGAAGGAAATGAAGGATCTCTTCAAGAGAGCATTTCTGAAGTTCAACGCAAGTAGGGTAAGGGAAAAAGGCAAGCTTGCGGGAATTCGCAAAGAAGAATTCGACAAGGTAATGAGAGACATCAACGCAATAAAGGCACTACTTAGCGAGCAACACGGTTTCAAGATTTGAAGCCAAGAAACAGGAAGTACAGGAGAATCGAGGCTCCAGCTGCAAGCTTACGGCAAATCATGAAAGCAATGCAAAAGAAAATCAGCCTTTGCCGTTGAACTCTTTGGCTATTTGCTTGAGAAGCGTTTCTCTGCGCGAACTTTTGGCCAGACCGTGGCGGAGCACTTCATAGATGTTCCGCACAGGCGTAATCCTGATTTGCTTCTTCTGCTCATCGTCCAACAGGACGTCGTTCAGGTTGGTTTCGGGAATGAGCACTTCCTTCAGCCCGGCTTCTATTGCCGCTTCGATTTTCTGCGTCACTCCTCCAACTGGCAGCACTTCGCCGCGCACGCTCAAGGAACCGGTCATGGCCAAATCCTGGCGAACAGGCACTTCCTCTATTGCTGAAATAACGGCGCACGCCACTGAAATGGACGCGGAATCTCCTTCCACTCCCTCGTAGGTCTGGAGGAACTGGATGTGGATGTCGTAGTTGGAGGTGTCCTTGCCGGTGTGGCGCTTGATTATGGCTGAAACGTTCTCTACAGCTTCTTTCGCTATGTCTCCTAGCTTGCCTGTTGCGATGATGTGGCTTTCCTCGCGCGAAGCGGACGGGGCCACTTCGGCCACAATAGGCAGTATCACTCCGGAGTCGCCCATGACAGCCAAACCGTTGACCTTGCCTATCTTGGTGCCGGTAGTGAGGAAGATTTGGTAATCCTTCTTGAGCTCTATGGTCTGCTCCGCCATCTGCTGCTCGAGCGTGCGCGCGATTTTCCGCGCGCTCACCACATGATCCTTTTGCACGACTGCAGCACCTTTCTCAAGGGCGTAGTCTCCTGAAGCACGCACCAAGCCGCCGAGTTCCCTCAGCTTCAAGGTCAGCTTGTTCTTGCGGCTAGCCATCTTGCGGGCAATCTTGAGGATTTCGTTTATGGCGCCGCCGTCGAAGTGCGGTATCTTGCCGTCCCGCTTGACTTCCTGTGCTATGAACTGCATTATCTTGAGCTGGTTCTGCTCGTTGTCGGGCATGGTCTCCTCCATGAAGACCTCGTAGCCGTAACCGCGGATTCTCGACCTCAGCGCGGGGTGCATGCGTTGGATGTCGTTGTAGTTGCCGGCAGCTATGAGGACGAAGTCGCAGGGAACAGGCTGCGAGCGCACCAAGGCTCCTGAGCTCATCTCGCTCTGGCCGGTTATGGCGTACTTCTTCTCCTGCATTGCAGTAAGCAGTTCTTGCTGGCTCTTGTCCGAAAGCGAGGAGACCTCGTCTATAAACAGCACTCCCTTGTTGGCCTTGTGTATCAAACCGGCTTCAACCCGCATGTGCGGCGGAGTGCCGAGTCCTCCACTCTGGAACGGATCGTGTTTACAATCACCAAGCAGCGCGCCCGACCTAGCACCGGTTGCTTCTATGAACGGAGCAGTCTTGCGCCCCGAATTATCAACAAGAAGCTTCGACGGCGCGGCTTCCTGGCCGAACCTGGCCCTGCCGAGCTGCGCGCCTGCTATCATGACTATTCCGGTCAAGCCCATCAGTATGAGGAGCGCTGCTGTGATCACGTCTCCCAACTGTTCCCTGCCGAAGTATAGGAGGAAAAAGAACGACATAACCATGAAAATGCTTATCATGAGGTTCAGGTTCGTTGAGGGGATTGCTGCTAAGCGTTCTTTCTGAACCTGTTTCTTGCCTTCGCCTGCCTTGAGCACCTTGACTTGCGGGTTGCTTTCGATGTCCGGATTCGGCATGACAAGTACGTCCTCAAGCTCGCTGACTGGCATGAGTTCGCTCATTGCCTGCGCGAGCATGCTCTTGCCTGTTCCGGGAAAACCAACAAGCAGGACGTTCCGTTTCTGCCTGGCGGCCTTCCGTATTATGGAGACCGCACGCTCCTGGCCCACTATCTGGTCAACCAAACCGGCAGAAACCTTGACGTCCGCAGTAGAATTGACTTCATGGTGCTTTTTGTCAGCCATAGTAACTTTAAAACCCCTAACCGCCAAGTATAGGTGTTAGGTTCTTGCTTATTAAAATGGTTTCTCATGATACGGCTTGTTTGTTTGGGTTCGTCAGCTGCAACGCCAACACCCCGCAGCCTGCCCAGCCACTACGCCGTGAAGTACGGCGGCGTTTTTTTGTTCGACTGCGCGGAAGGCTGCCAAAGGCAGATGATGAAATACAACGTCCCATACGGCTCGCTTGAAGCGGTTTTCCTGACGCACCTGCACGCGGACCACGTTCTTGGCTTGCCAGGCATAGTGCAGACCCTCAACCTTGCGGAACGCAACGAAGCGTTACAGGTGTTCGGCCCGGAAGGCACCGCATTGTTCGTGGAAACGCTTTTCTCCATCCCTTCCCTGCGCAGCGGCTTCCCCATAAAAGTCAAGGAGATACAGCAGAAGAAAACAAAGGCGCTTTCAACGAAATTGTTCGACGTGCACGCCTTTCCGGCGGAGCACGGCTGCCGGGCTCTTGGCTACGTGCTCGAGGAAAAACAAAAAATCAAGTTCCACGAGGCGAAAGCAAAAGGAATGGGCATACGCGGCAGGTTGTTCACTGAGATACAGGAAAAAGGAAAGGTGGAAGTGGAAGGAAAGACCATAAAGCTGGAGGAAGTGACCTTCGAGGAAAAAGGGAAGAAGATAGTATTTTCAGGCGACACCATTGCGTGCGCTTCCACGCTCCGGGCCGCAAAGGACGCGGACGTTTTGGTGCACGACTCGTCATTTTCGAGTGAACAGAAGGCGCGCGCTGAAGAGACCAAGCACTGCACCGCCCTTGAGGCAGCTGAGCTGGCAAAGAAGGCGGGAGCGAAAAAACTCATCCTCACCCACTTCGGCAACCGTTACGACCAACGTAAAGTCCTGTTGGAGGAAGCGAAAAGCGTTTTCAAGGAAAGCGAGCTCGCTGAGGAAGGAAGAGAGTGGATGGTATGAAAGAAGACATGATGGAAAAGGCCCTTTTGGTTGTTGCGCTGTTGGCGGTATTCGCGCTCATATTCTTCGCATTCCAGCTGCTGCTGAAGAAGTCGCCTGAAACCAACCTTGACGGGTTGCTGGTAAAGGCCACCAAGGACGAGATCTCTTCTGTTTTGGCAGACGACCCCATACGGGTGGAGATGCGTCTTACAGCAGGAAACAGCAGCAAAAACACAGCGCTTACTTCGGTGACAGCAGAAATAGGCGCAACTCTCGCCTATTACAAGCGGAAAAGCTACGCCTACGGCTCGGTTGACGGCAACGCTTCCGTGAATTGTGTTGAAGAAACAAATTACTGCAGCGGCGCCAAGGTGGCTGTTCAGGTAGGCGGGTGCAACTGCCTGAAGGTTGAAGACAACAAGATTATAGTGGAAGGGACCGAAGATTTTTTCGCTGATTTCAAGCACCTGAAGGCCATAAAGGGCGTTTTCGGGGTTGCGGTGGCTGGTTAGGGCTCAACCTGAACTCCTTCAGCTTCAGCGGCTTTTTTCAAATTTTGGTCGAATGTTACCAGCAGGTAGCCGTTTTGCCTTGCCTGTACTATAAGCATGCAGTCGGTAAAACTTACCTTCCGAAAATGCTTGGAAAAAAGGCACAAACCTTCATCTATAGCAGTCAGCGGCAGTTGGAAAATCGGTATCTGTTCCCGGATATAGAGGAGCACAGGCAGAACTGATTCTTTTGCTGAAACTCTCCGTTCAAGGACGTTCGCAACCTCTGCAAAAACAAGCTCGTTGATAACCGCTTCTTGCAAATCAAGGCCACGCGCGGCAACATGCTGCGAATCACTCGGATTGAAATCGGCTATAAGGATGCTAGTATAAAGAAGGTTCATTTCATCTCACCGT
>JACROM010000136.1 GCA_016214445.1 Microcaldota archaeon | reverse complement strand
GGGTGGGTTGGTCTTTTTTTCGTTCGAACGGATGAAGACCAACCTGTCTACACAGTTGGAGACGAAAAATTTTTCGGTTGGGCTGCAAGCGGTTTTGGAGTGCGGGTTTTAAAAGCAAAACTCACTCATTGGTAACCCTCTGGCTGTTTGCCCGTGCTTTCCGGTAGCTTTTGTTGGGTTCAGCTGGCCGGCCGCTGTTTGAGGTCGGGTTGGGCGCTTATGCTCATGGTGTAAGTTATCTCGTTTGCATCCTTTCCTCGCACCCTGTACGCCGGGTGGGAGTCCTTGATGAAGAGTTTCGGTGCCACTTCTCCATAGTAAATATAATAGATTCCCTTTATTTCCGGTTTGAGTTCGTCCGTTTTCACGATGTCGTCTTGGCTTACCGTAAAAATGTCTTTGCATGTGTTTCCGGTGCAGGAGTCCATTTCAGTGAGCGCGAGGTTGAACTTTAGCGTGTTTCTGTCCTTCAAGTATGCGCTCTGTGACATTGTGTTTGTTTGCGCCGACTTTATCGGGCCTTGGATTATTTTTGCCGCGACGCTTTTCTTGAACAGCTCTTGGTTTGCATTGTTTACGCTTACGGTGCCGCGCGTACGCCCGATTATTCCCTCTTCAGTAACGCAGGGGTCGTCCTTGCCCGTAGGCGCGTTTGCCGAAGTAATGCAGATTCCGTCCGCAAAGCCGAGGCTGTTCTTTTCCACTGTTTTCTCTTGGTTTCCGTACGCGAGCCCCTTGTAGAACTCGAGCGCGTAGTCGTCGTACTTGAAGACCCGGACGTTGACCGGAAGATAGATGGTTTCCTCTGCTATGGCTCCGGAGCGTATGGTGTTGCCGAAGCCGTCATCGCCCTGTATCCTCGGCAAAGCAGCGTAGACTTCGGCGTCGCTGGCAGGCTCCAGGCGCATGAAGAAAGTGCCTTGCTCGCAGCCAGGCACTGGTTTGCCTTTCTCGTCCACGCACCTCATGTAAGAAGCGCCTCTCTTTTGCGCGAAGGTGTTGCAGTCGAACATGTTTTTCTGGACGAGGTCCCTGCACGCCTCCCAGTAAGCTTGTATGGCTGCGGAGCTGGTCTTGTCCGGGTTGAGAAGCCGCGTCTGTTCGAGGTTGGCGAGCTTGAACTGTATGCCTTCAAATGGAAACGGCTGGCTGACTGCGTCCACCCACGCCGGTATGCCGTAGCCGAAGCTGTCCTTGAGTTCCGCGCTCGCCTTCGTCTCTACGCTGATGGAGCAGATTATGTCCCTGCTGACTTCCCGGATGCCTTCGCACCTTTCCTGCCGTATTTTAGTGTAGTCTAAGTATTTGCTGCCATCATAGTTTTTCAGCTTGAATGTTTCCCAGCCCGGCCGCAGGATGAACTCCTCGATGTTGCGGCGAAGGGTTTCCCGGAAAACCGAGTTGATGTCGGTCCGGTAGATTTCAACAAGTGAAACCATCCTGTTTTGGTAGGCGTCATTGACTACCCGGCTTGTGTCCGCTGCCTCCACCCGGTTGAGGTTGAGGGTGAAGAGAACAGCTGAAACGAAGATGATTGTTCCGATGAGTGGCGCAGATATGAAGGCTTTTCTTCTTGGTGCCATTGGCGGCATTGTCTTTAGTGCGGTTCTGCGCGGGGGGTGAGGCGCAGGGCGCGCCAGGGGGGCGGAGTCCCCCGGGGCGACCGCGGAGATGAAGGCTTTTCTTCTTGGTGAGGCGAGGTTTGCTCGTTTCATGAAAACAGGAACGGATTGGGCGAATTTAACCGTTCGCTGAACCGGGTAGTGCCGCTTTTTGTTTGTGTTGGAGTATACGCTGCCGGCTTTGTTATGGTTTTTTATTTTTGCCCGTCGATTGTAGGTTTCTTTTTGTTTACATTTGTTTACTTTTGTCTGCGGAGGTATTCTTTGAAGAGAGGGATAGAAAATCCGTAATGCCCCCTGCTTGCGCGGTAAACGAGTCCTTTTTCCTGAAGACGCTTCAATAATTCCATTAGCGAGTGGTGGGTAGTTTTCGCTTTTTTCCTTATTGACAAGGCGGGCACGTCTTTATCCGTGCTTGATGCCATGGCTTGTAGGATTTCTTTTTCTTTTGAGGCTGCGAGGTTGTACCGGTCTTCAAAGAAGCTCACGTCAAGTTCTTTAATGAGCGGCGTCCGCAAGGCGTTTAGGTCGCGTAGATTAAGCGTGGTCTTGTTGGAATTTTCTATGAGGAAATACCCGTAAAATTGTATGAAGTAGGGGTATCCTTTGGTTTCTTCAATTATCTTGTCTGCGAGTTCTTTTTCAAAGGCGTATCCGGATCCTTTCAGGGTCTGGGTTATGGCTTCCTTGGCTTGTTTTGGCGTTAGGTTGTCTACTTCTTTAAAAGAGAACATTCTTTCGGTGTAGGTTTTTGCTTCTTTCAGGCGAGTTTTTATAAACGGCAGGCCCGAGAGTACTAGGTAGTATTTGCAGCCGTTTCTTTGGGCATAGGACATGGCGCCGAGGATGCTGGCTAGCGGAAGCGTGTTCTTTTCGGGTTTATCTTTAATTGTGTGAAACTCGTCGTATAGGAAGACAACCCCCTTCACGCCGGCTTTTTGGAACACGGGCCAGTTGGAAACCAGCAATTGTTTCAGGTAGTCTTCAAGCAAACCTTTTCTTTCCTTGTAGAATGGTTTGTATGACACTCCGAATACTGTGATTTCTTTGGGTTTGAGAAATTCCGCTATTGTCTTTCCCGCCTCGGCGATCTTTTTTTGTACCGACGCCTCGCTTGCCATTGAGAGTAGGTCCTTTGCCAAGGCTTCTGCAAAAGCTTCCTCGTTGCAAAAACGGGCGTTAAATTCACGTTCTATGCCTATCCATCGGTTAGCTTCGGAAATATTTTTGAATCGCTTAAGCAGTACTGTTTTGCCAGTGCCGCGCAAACCAAATACCACTAGGTTGTGGGGGAGGCCATGTTCGAAACTCCCAAGGGAACGTGAGAAGGCTTCCGCCAATTCTTCCCTGCCTGCCAAGTATTTTGGTTCGATTCCGTTTCCGGGCATGAATGGGTTGTTCCTACGTGCACCTGATGTAACCATATGTAAACAAATAGTTGTTTACATTTAAAACTTTGCTTTATCGCGCAATATGCGGGCTTTTTTTTATTCCCAGTAGTACCAAACCGCGTAAGCCGCCACGAACAAGGCGAGGATGGAGGTGCGGAACAGGATGTCGTGCGCGACGAACGACGCGAACGCGCTGGAAGGGCTGAAGATTTTGAGCGTGACTGCTATGCGGATGGGGTTGAACACGAGGAAGCCAACAGTTCCGAGGAGGAAACCTTTCAGTCGCCTTTCCAGCGGGCGGTTGTCGGTTGCGAAAACAACTCCCGCCCACAAGGCGAGTTCGAGCAGGCCCCAGCATAAGGGAATGAGTTCGGCGTCGTATTTTTCGGACACGAGGTGCGGGTTTTCGAGCCAACGTATTTCAGCGGAATCGCCGAGCGTCTGGAGGACGGAAGAGGTGGAGTAGGCCGCGTAGGAAGCGGCAAGTGAACGCAAAGGAGTGTAATCGAGCAGCGCGTAGCTTACGGCGGTGAGCAAAACGATGGATAGAATAAATTTTAAAGCCTGCTTGGCCATACTCTTTTTCTTCATAGCTTAGTTAAAGGTGGTGGGCCTTTAATTATGCCGGCTAAAATGGATGATTCGGCGTAAGCCGAGTAGATAGAACGCCGTCAAACTTTGTTTGGCGGGGGTAATGCCTAAATGGTGTTTTGAGTGGATTACGCGTCTGTAGAGAGGAAATGGCAGGACCGGTGGTTCGGCGAAAAAGTGTTCGAGCCAGATGACAACGGCGGGAAAAAGTTCTTTTTCACCGTTCCCTATCCTTACGTTTCCGGCCCGCTCCACGTCGGCCACGGAAGAACGTATACTGCGGGCGACGTAATAGTGCGCTTCAAGCGAATGCAGGGCTACAACGTGCTCTGGCCCATGGCGTTCCACATTACCGGCACGCCTGTTCTGGCTGTCAGCGCGAAGATAGCTGCAGGAGACCAGGACACCATAGGGTTGTACCGCGACTACGTTTCAGTTTACGAGAACCCTGCTGACGTGGACAAGCTCGTTTCCTCCTTCAAGGAGCCTTGGAACGTGGTCAACTATTTTTCTAAGAGGCTCGTTTTCGATTTCAAGCGCATGGGTTTCTCCCTTGACCTGAGCAGGCGGTTTACAACCGGCGACAAGGAGTACAACAAGTTCGTAGAGTGGCAGTTCACGAACTTCAGGAAAAAAGGCTATTTGACGCAGGGCGTCTACCCTGTGCTTTATTGCGTGAAGGACGAGAACGCTGTTGGCGAGGATGACATCAAGGACGGAGACTCCGACCCAGTTGAAGTGCAGCACTTCATAGCGTTCAAGTTCGCTTTCGGCGACTCGTTCCTTGTCTCATCCACCCTCAGGCCGGAGACTGTTTTCGGCATAACGAACATGTTCGTCAACCCTTCCGCCAAATACGTGAAGGCAAGTGTCGGCGACGAGACTTGGATCGTGTCGGAGCAGGCAGTTGAGAAGCTGAAGCTCCAGAACAGGACCGTCCGGGTCATGGAGGAGGTTCCTGCTGTCCAGCTGGTGGGCAACACTTGCACTACTCCTCTCGGAGAGGAAGTGCCGATCTTCCCTGCTGATTTCGTGGACCCGGACCACGCTTCCGGCTTAGTGCATTCCGTTCCAGCGCACGCGCCGTTCGACTACGTCGCCTTGGAGCAGCTGAAGAAGACGGAGTGGAAGGAAGAAGTGGAGCGTTTGGAGCTGAAGCAAGTGATTGAAATAGAAGGCTACTCCAATGCGCCCGCGAGAGACTTGGTGGACAAGGCGAAAATACAGAGCCTGAAGGACAAGAAGCTCGACAAGCTCACTGCCCAGCTTTACAAGGAGGAATACTATAGGGGCAAGATGCTGAATTCAATCAAGGTATTCGGCGGGATGACGGTCACCGACGCCAAGGACAAGGTTGCGGAGTGGCTGAAGAACACAGGGAAAGCGGACGACTTCTATGAGGCTTCAAGGAAGGCGCAGTGCAGGTGTTCCGGTGAAGTGAGGGTGGCGTTGCTGCCGGACCAGTGGTTCATAGACTACAACGCGCCAGGATGGAAGGAGCAGAGTTTGAAGTGCCTGAAGAGGATGTGGGTTTACCCTGAAGCGTACAAGAAGCAGTTCGAGGACGTTTTCGCTTGGCTCAACAAGAGACCGTGCGCGAGAAGGAGGGGCTTGGGCACCAAGCTGCCGTTCAACAAGGACTGGATAATAGAGAGCCTCAGCGACTCCACCATCTATATGGCGTTCTACACTGTGATAAAGAGAATACGCGAGCTTGGCGTTAAGCCGGAAGAGCTTACGCCCGAGTTTTTCGACTACGTTTTCCTCGGCAAGGGCAACGGCGACGAGAAAGCTGCATCGGTTAGGAAGTCTTTCCTCGCTTGGTACCCGAACGACCAAAGGCATACTGCAATAGCGCACATCACGAACCACTTGAGCTTCTTCATTTTCGCCCACACCGCCATATTCGAGGAGAGGCATTGGCCCAAGGCGATAACCCTTAACGAGCTGGTGATTTCGGAAGGCCAGAAGATGAGCAAGAGCAAGGGCAACGTCATCTCGCTTGATGATATAGCGGGCAACCACGGGGCGGACCTGTTCAGGCTCTACTCCGTTTCCTCAGCTGAGCTGGGGGCGACGTTGGATTTCCGCGCAAATGACGTGGATTCTCTGCGCAAACGCCTGTCTCGGCTTTACTCGCTGTGGGACGGGATGCTTTCGTGCGGTAACGCCAAGCCGTGCGACACTCCCTTGACGAGATGGGCGCTGTCGAAGTTCGCCGGAGTGCTGAAAAGGTCCACCCTTTTCATTCAGGACATGCGTTTGCGCGAGTACGCGTTGAGCGCGTTCTTCGAGGCGCTGAACATGCACGAGCACCTCATAGAGCGCGGTTCGCGCGAAGAGCAGGAGTTCGTTTTCATCCAGACCCTTCCGAAGTGGGTGGCGCTTTTGTCGCCGGTTATTCCGCACTCGGCTGAAGAGTACTGGGAGAAGCTCGGCAACAAGAGGATGGTTTCTTTGAGCGCGTGGCCTTCTGCTCCTCAGGAGTGGTTCAGCCCGCAGGCGGAAATACAGGAGGACTTCCTGCGTTCTGTGATGGAGGACGTCCAGATCATCCTGCGTTTGGTGAAGAAGAAACCCGCGCGGATAACGCTCGTATGCGCGGACGGCCAGAAGCTGGTGAAGCTGAAGTCTCTTCTCAAGGCGTCTAGGCCCGAGGAAATAAAAGAGGACAGTTTCATGGCGAATTACGCGAAGAAGCATTTCTTCGAGCTCCGCGAGAAGCAGTGGGTTGCTGACGAATCTAAAGCCTTGGAGCACGCCGGGCCTTTTCTTGCGAAGAGGTTCAACGCCGAGATAGTGATAGAAAGGGAAGCCACCAGCCAGAACCCGAAGAAGGAGAAGGCTTTACCGGGTAAGCCCGCTGTTTATGTGGAGTAGTTTGATTCGCGTATCCGACCGTGCTGGAAAAGTCGAGTGTGTAAAAAACGTTATTGTTTATTTTTGATCTTTGTGAGATAAGCCGCTAAATATTTTCCGCGTTTTTTATCGGGCAGGTTTTTTTCTTTCAGTATTTGCTCGTATCCGGTTAGTTTTGTAGGCATTTTCAGAGGGAAATGTACTTTTTTGTGCATTGCTCTATTTTTTGCCTTTTTACGAGGTAAATTTGACATTTTTTGCCTAGAAAACTAGCCCCTTACATTTGCTCTATCCCTTTGCGAAGCGTTTCCTTTCCGCTTTCTCCGAGGTTTGGGTGCGCGTGAGTAGCTAAAGCATCCAACGCTTTCAGGTGCCCCGCATCTGTTGTTGCT
>JACROM010000135.1 GCA_016214445.1 Microcaldota archaeon | reverse complement strand
GTGCCGGGCGGAAAATGGCGCACACGAATAGCAAGTCCGGTCTCGTTACTGAATTGTTGAAGTTCAAACTTCCACAAGCGTGAGCGACTGCTGTTGCTTCCGCCGCTGTCGGCCGTAATTGTCAACGACTTCGCGTTAGGATATTTGGGCCGTCCGGTTTTTTTCCACCATTTGCGGATGCTTTCACACGCAAATTCAGCCGTATCGTGGTCAATACCCAAGTTGACCCAACCGTGATTTCGGTCGATTTCATATATGCCGTATGGAATGACTTTGCCCAATTTTGAATCAGGAAAGTCATGCATGTTGACTTGTTGCGGTTTGCCTTGTGGACGCCATTCTCGTCCTGAATTCTTGAAATTTCCGACCAACTCCTTCTTTTTCGTGTCCACGCTGATGACCGGTTCATGTTTTTTCAATTGTTTTTTTACGTCTTGATTGATGAACTCAAACTGCGCATTTCGGTCCGGGTGATTTTTACCTTCGCGTGTTTTCCGATTTGCTTGTAGGCTGTATTTTTCTTGATGAAGGAGCTGGGCTACAAGTTCGTGGCTAGCCGCATGTCCTTGTGCACGTAATTCCTTGGAAATGTTTCTGGTGCTTTTTGACGTGTAAAGTAGTGGTGATTCGGGGTCGCCGCGGGTTGCAGGCTCCACAAGTTTTTTTAATTCCGGCAAAAGGGCTGTGTTTTTAATTGTGGATTTTTTACGTCCTGCACCAGCTTTACGGATACGATCTGTGGATTGTATATTTTTTTCGTTTAACTCTCGGATTCCGCGTGCGATAGCGTGGCGTTCGATACCAACAATTCGTGCAACTTGGTTGATACCGCCTCGACCTATTGCTGATGCTTCCGCTGCTGCAAAAAGGCGAAGGGTTCGTTCATTGAAGGTTGATTTCAAGAGATTGTATCGTTGTTGAATTGCATTTTTCGCCATATACCCTTAATGAATAACTGGTATATTAATTTATTGACAATCCCTAAGCTCCGACTCGCCTCGCACCCGATTTGTGCGCGAATCAAAAACATTAGCCGCTTACTTCACTGAGCTTCACACCGACAAGCTGAGAACCATCCTTCCCCATGGCCACGCCTACGAGCGAGTCGGCGTGCTTGTAGAGCATCTCGTTATGCGACACAACGAGGAACTGGCTCTGCTTGGAAAGCTGCTTCAACAGCATGGCAAGCTTGCGCGAGTTCTCCTGGTCGAGCGCAGCATCGGCCTCGTCCAGGATATAGATGCTGGACGGATTGTGCGACTGTATGGCGAACAGGAACAGCAGGGCAATAAGAGCCTTCTCGCCTCCGCTCATCAGTTCGAGGTATTTGATTTCCTTGTTCTCGAGCTGCACCTGGATGGTCAGGCCGCCTTCGAACGGGTTTTCGGCGTTCTCGAGGAAAAGCGTTCCGTCTCCGTGGAAAATGGTCTTGAACAGTTTCTTGAAAGCATGGTTGATTGTGTTGAAGGTCTCCATGAAAGTGGCTGTCTTCTTCTTCTCTATCTCCTGAATGAGCACCATCACGGCGTCCTTCTCGCGGATGAGCTGGTCCACTCTCACGCGCTGTTTTTCAAGCTCGCCCTTTTTCTGGTCGTACGTCTCAACAGCCCGGAGGTTGATCTGGCCCCCAACCTTCTTCAGTTCTTCCTCGGTTTCCCTCTTCAACAACAACAGTTCTTGTTTGTCGCTCTTGCCCTTCAAAAGTTCAACTCCCTCGTATTCAGCGTACTGCGCCTTCACGTCAGCCAGCCGCGTTTCGACAGCGACCCTCTTCAGTTCGGCATCCTGCTTTACGGAACCGAGCTTGTCCAAAGCCAGCTGAACTTTCGCCTTGTCCGAAGAGCAAGAACTCACTTCCTTGTCCAGAGCCTCCCTCTGTTCAATCCATGCTTTCAGTTCCTTTGACAGCGCCTTCTGCTCCTCGCTCTTCTCCTTCAGCACCTTCTGGTCTTGCCTGATTTCAACGTCAGCTGCCTCGATCGCCTTCTCTGCGTCCTCAACGTCCTTCAACAGCATTCCCGCGTCCTTCTCTATTGCAGCGAGCTGCCTGGCGTAAGCCGCGCGCTGGGTCTCTGCTGCGCGCACCTCGTTCTCGAGCTTGACAACCGAAATCCTCAGCTCGCTGACCTTGTGCTCCTTTTCCTTCACCATGCTGCCGAAGCGCGCCTCCTTTTCCACGTCGACGTTCTGTTTCGCTTCCAGGTATTTTACGTTCAACGCCGACAGTTTCCTTATCAGCTCGCTTCTCTGGCCGTCCGCGCTTTCGACAGCGGTCCTGCATTCCCGGTTTTCCCTTCCGAGAGCCTGTATTGCCGCGTGCAGGTCCTTCTGCTTCTCCTTCATCGCCTTGTCTTCCGCTACCAAGTGTTCTTCTTCCAGCTCAAGCCGCTTGAGTTTGACTTCCAGCTCCGCCTTCTTCCTGCGCCCGGCGCTCATTTCATCCCTCAGGACGTAGAGCCTCTTCAGAACTGCGTCCTTTTCGTTTTTGGCTTTCTTGAACCTCTCCTCGAACTCCTTCAGCCTCGCGTTCTCCGCGAAAACGTCCACCTTCTCCTTGGCCTTGCCTCCAGTAACCAAACCGGATTGCTCGAACAAGTCCCCCCTTTCGGTCACCATCCGCGTCTTGCCTACGAGGCTCTTCGCTGACGAAAAGTCGTCCATCAGGAGCGTGTTGCCGCACGCGAACTCTATCGCTTTCTTGTATTTAGCCTCGAACTTCAGCAAGTCAACAACGTAATCAATCGCTCCGTCGCTCTTGGAAAGCTTGGCATCAGCAGGCGGACAGCTTATCCTGTCCAACGGAATGAACGAAACCCGCCCCAGTCCGTTCGAGTTCAGGAAGTCTATTGCCTTGCCCGCTGTTTTTACGGAATCAACAACAACGTAATGCAGCCTGTTGCCTATGGCGACTCCTATGGGCACCGAATATTTCGAGGAATACCTGACGAGCTCCCCGACAGTTCCGTAAATCCCCTCTTCCTTCTCCCGCAGGGAAAGGACCGATTCAAGAGCGCGCGATGAAGAGTCCGAAAAGGCGCGAAGCTTCGCCTCGCAGGCAGTCATCTTCTCCCGCAAATCCAACAGTATGTCCTCCAATGCGGGCATGCGCTGGTTGAGCTGCTTTTCCTCGTCAAACAAATCCCTCAGTTGCCGGTCAACAGGGGATATTTCCTTCCCTATTGCCTCCTTCTGCTCCCCCAGCGGAGCGAGCTGCTTTGAAAAGTCGGTGAACACGCCTTTTTTCAGCCTTTCCTGCTCGTCCTCCTTTATCTTCACGAGCTCCTGCTGCTTCGCTACCTCCGCTTGCAGCCCGCCCAAAGCGTCCTTGCACTTGGCCATCTCCTCTGTTGTTTCCTCCATCACCTTGCGTGAATCCATGAACTTCTTCGAAAAAGAGTCGGCCCGCCCCATGAGCTTGTCCAGGAACTCCTGTTCCTTCTCCAGCATCTCCCGTATTTCCGCCAGGTCCGCTTCGAGCGAAGCCTTCTGCCGCGCGTACGCGCCTATCTCGTCGCCCACCTTGCGCTTGTCCAGCTCGACAGCGCGCCTTCGTTCGTCGTGCTTCTTCACAAAAGCTTTCCTGTCCTCAATCAGGGCGCGGGCCTGGGTTATCTTCGCCTGCAGCGCGTCCACCTCCCTCTGCAGCGCCAGCTCCTTGCCCTGGCTCTTCTCGGAAATGGTCCTGTTGAGCTCGTCCTTTTTCGCGTACGCCTCCTCGATCCGGCGCTCGCACTCCTTGAGCTTCGCGCTCAGTTCGTCGAACTTGGACTTGTTATCCATGCCCTTCGCTACAAGCTCTTCCATCTGCTTCCCAAGCAGCCCGATGTCCAAGTGAAGCAACGTGGCAGAAGCGCTCCTCGCGACCTTCTCCATTTGCATGAAGCGCTCGGCGTTCTTCTTGTCCTCCTCCAGCTCCTTCAAATAGGCATCTCGCTCGGCGAAAACGGTCTGCGCCTCCTTGAGCTTCATGTCAACGGTTCCCAGCTCTACGAAGGCCTCTTTCTTCTTTTCCTCGTACTCCGACACGTTCGAAACGAAGTCAATCAAAGCGCGCCTGTCCTTGGAGTTCATCTCTACAATGCGCTGCACTTCGCCCTGTTTTATCGCGTGGTGCAAAGAAATGCTGTGCTGCGAGAGGAAATCCTCTATCACGTACTTCTTGACGCGCCTGCCGTCAAGGGAATACTTGGTCTTGCCGTCCCTGCGGATCATCTTTCTTACTTCATGCACTCCCCGCGGAAAGATTTTCTTCGTCTTTCCCTTCTCCTCGGTCTCGGTTATCGCGAAATCCGTCACGTCGTCCTCCGTAAGAATCACGGACACGTCCGCCACGTTGTGGCTCTTGAAAATAAGGTCCTTGGTGCTCTTGACGCGCAAACTCTTGAGCCTCATCTCGCCGAAGGCGAACATGAGCGCGTCGATGATGTTGCTGTTGTGAACGAACAACCCTTCCGCAACAAAATTGTGGTTTCCTTCAACAGTCAAATCGTAAACCCACTCTTCGCCCGGAACCTTTTCAACGGAGACAATTGTGTCCCAAAACACGTCTGAAGAAGCAAAAGCTTCCAACGAAGCGTCTTGAACCAAACGCGTTACCTGCACAAGACCTTCCCGTGAAGGAAGACAGCGGTTTTCATAATACGCCCTTATCCTCGACGGTTTCACAGACTTAAGTTTCCTATCGGAATAACCGGCAGCAGCCAACAAAGATTTTATTCTTGTATTCAAGCCGGGAACGACATCAACATTCTTGTTCGGGATATTGGTTTTTTTCGACCAAACGGAAAGCCTCGTTACTTTTGGCGGCTCAAGCAAAGGAACACGCTCGCCAAACACCTTCAACAAATCAACGCCATAAACGAACAAACGATAGTACTCCCTCTTCGTTTTGTTTTTGGTGTTTGTGGCAGCCTTGAACGAACTGGAAACGCGGGAAGTGATGCCAAATCGCAAAAGGAGATAATTAAGGCGGTCAACGAGCTCCCTGCTTGCAGAAGTATACTCCAAAGTTGCTTTGCTGCCCAGCGGGTCAGAAACCGTTCCGTCACCGTCAAACAAACCGCCAATAAACGCTGCTACCACGTCATCTGAACTGCTCATGACCGCGTCCGGCACGGCCTTCCGCGATGAATGCGAGTAAGGTTTTACGCCAAAAACGTGTTCCAGCATCAACGAAAGGGCCGCAGAAGAAAAAATAACAACTTGCTTTCCATCGTAGGACTTCAAAGAAGGCCTGATTCCGAAAAGCCGCTCGGACAAACCTACAAAGTCATCCAACAAAGTCTTTGAAGAGTTGAAGAAGAAAACCTCGTTTTTAACCGGACGGCCCTCTGAAATAACCAGCCCCAAAAACCTCGCCAGATCCGGCGAAACTTCTGCGGGTATTCTCGTCAAAATATTGTGGTTCTTGGCTTTAACTTGGTTGAAAACAGAAGTGAACTCGTAATCTGACTTGCCCATGAACTTCGCCAACTTGTAAGCATGGTTGAGCTTGACTGCTTGACCTTCCAACAAGCCCTTCAGGCAAACTAGAGGCACGCCCGCCTTAAGGGCAAACTCGCTCCACGTTAATTTTTTGGATTGCTTGTGTTTACGCAATAAAACAACGAAATCCGCGCCATGCAAGACGTAAAGGTTCAGGTCCAAGCGCGCAAGCTCCAGAAGCGGCGAAGTGTTCGAGGGACGAATCGAAATCCTCCTCGGCAACGCCACCCAACTGCCTTCCTTAAGCTGGCCGGCATTGATTGCCTTAACCTCACCGTCAACAACAGTCAAAACCGGATGATAAGACGTGGCAACTACTTTCCGTCCAGAAGAAGTTTTGAGCTCATAGAGTTCGTCCGGAGAAGCCCTCTTGACAAACGCGGTTACCGGCTTTTCCTCCATCTTCAAGGTTTCCGTATTGAGCGAGAGCACTCTCGTGCCGTTGTTGGAAAGGGAACAGTAGCCATCATCCATGGGTGAAGACTCCCTCTCGAGCGCCTCGTCCACCAAACGCCTTATCTCAACAAGCGAACCGTCCGAAAGCAGGACTTTCGTGTCCGCCCGAACACACTTGCCTGAACCATTTGGGCCAACTACGCCTGAAAAGTTCTTGTCCAGCTCCACAGTAGCCTTGGGGAACGACTTGAAATTACGCAGGAGTATCTTCTTTACGTACATGGAAACCGGCAAAGAGAAAACGGCAAAACGCTTATTATAGTTTTAGTTGCAGACGGAAAAAAGAAGGAAAAGAAGAAAACAGGGGCCGCTTTCATGCGGTAGCGGCCTCCAACAGCACCCTGCTCCCGTACCTCGAGACGTTCAGGATTTCGAAAGGAAACCCTTTCGCGAACTCCTCCAATTGCGGGTAATTCATTTTTGTCACGTCCACTTTCATGCCTTCCACCTCTCCGGACATTCCCTTCTTTTGGCGGGTATATAAGCCCGGAGACAGTAGCTGGCCGGTGGCTCCACCGGCCAGTCGGGCAACCTCAAATGAGCGAAAAACACGGCCGCAAAAAAAACTCGCCTAAAGGCGGGCCTAAAGGAAAGCTAAAGACAAATTCCGCGCCTCCTGCGTTGGCGCGTTCAAAAAGCAGCTACGCT
>JACROM010000128.1 GCA_016214445.1 Microcaldota archaeon | reverse complement strand
GACTGAAGAACTGCAACTCTGCATGCTTTGGCCGTCCGCCGCCGTAAACGAATGTTGCAGAGCCTGAATTTCTGACTGAAGAACTGCAACATCTATCTCCAGCACGTTATATCCCGTCGTAGCGTCGTTGCAGAGCCTGAATTTCTGACTGAAGAACTGCAACTTTGCTTATTATCTCCGCCATTTTTTTTTCTACCTCGTTGCAGAGCCTGAATTTCTGACTGAAGAACTGCAACCCAGTCATATGTAATGCTTTCTCATGGGTTGCCAAGCATTCCGGCGAAGAACAGGGGACGCTTCAGCTTGTCCAAGGCGCCGGGATGGGTGAGGATTATTTTTTCTTTCGCGGCGAAGCCCTTGAACTGGGCGGGCGTTTTTCCAGCCCCGCCTATTTCGAAGACGGCGCTCCCGCAAACGTAATCGGGCGTTTTCTCGCCGCGCTTGGACTTCAGGTAATTCACGTCGTATCCAGCGCCATTCACGGCTTCAACGAAAAAATCTTCGCGCAATGCGCCAACGCAGTCGTCATAGGCCTTATAGAGGAGGCGGTATGGCAAGGAAAGAAGAATCTTCGGTTCCTTGTTGACGTTCGAGCCTTTAGCAAAAACGCGTTTCAGGACAAACGCATCCTCCAGCAGTGCCGCATACTTTTCGGATTTGTACTTGGTTATTCCCAGGTTTCTCGCCACCGCCGAATAACTGATGCCTTCCGCAGGCGACTTGCCGATGAATTCCAGCATTTTCTTCATCTCGAGCGCTTCCTCGGGCGAGGCCCTGCCGGCGAGAAGAAGGTCGTTGTTTATTATCGTTTCCAGGATGTTGCGAAATAAGGGAATGAAATCGGTTTTGCCGATGGTAAACGCGTAATTCCTGCCCTGGAGGTAAGAGTCGAACAACCGTTCGGCGTGTATGACCCGCCCATAGTATTTCCTTGACTCGTCCCTGCTTAGAAGCGCCGCAAACGGGAGCGGGGGCAGGTTTTCGCTTTTTTCGAAGAACACGAATTCCCTGAACGAAAAGGGAGGCGTATGGATGAGGCGCACCCGCCGCGACAGGTCGAACGCTGACTCGTGAAGCGATAGCGCGGACGAGCTCGTGAGCACGACACCCAGCGGGAGAAAGTCGTGCATTTTCTTGAGTTCCCTGTCGACGCCCGGATAGTGGTGCGCCTCATCAATCAAGAGGGTCTTTACTCCCTTGTCGGAGAGTTCTTTTGCTGTCTCAAAAAGCCCTTTCTCAAGTTTTTCGGTGTCCAAAGACAGGTAGAAAGATGCGTCGGCCTCCGAATGCAGCTGCTTCAACATTATCGTTTTGCCGACGCCGCGGGGGCCGACCAGGGCAAGGAAAACACGTTCGCCGAGATGCCTTGAAACCTGCGGGTACATAAACCGTTTTTTCGCGTATGCCGTCCCCTCTTCCTTTGCGCGGGAGCTTAACTCCAGCAACTCCGAAAGCATAGGCAAATATTGCGGGCGGCATATAAATACCTTACATTTCGTCCAATGGATTTGCCTAAATGCATGCATTTCGTTCAATCGGTTAGACGAAAGGTCTTGCGGGGCCGGACGTATTATCTTTCTCGGTATAATCTCTAAGCACGCATCCCGTTTCGCGTCTTCCGTGTGACCAGTTCGGCAGTGAACTCCTCCGCTATTCCGAGGACCTGCCTCGCGGTTTCTTCTGAATAAGTATAGCGGTAATCAGCGCCCTCGCGGGCGTTCATCGCAGCAGCGAAATCGTCCGGAAGCCCCTTCTTTATGGCGCCTTGTTCGGCGAATTCCGAGAGCGCGTCCCTGACTGCGTAGTGCGCCCTTTCCCTCAAACCATTGAGGAAAAGCAGCCCCCTCGCGGCATGAAACATCGCGTAATAAGAGGAAACTATGGACCATTTGAAGTCCTTTAGGCGCAACGCCTTTTTTGCGGTGTTCAGGTCGGCTACCGCTTCCCGGAATTCCTTTTTCGCCAGCTCTCTGTCGGGCGGTATGCGCTGAAGGTGACCTTTTTCCAATGCCGTTTGCACGCTCATAATATCCTTACTTTGGCCTTTTCTATTCTCTCGTAGAACGCCGGGTCGTTCCTGCGCAAAAGCGCGTACTCCATCGGGGTGAAGAACACGACGCTCACTTTTTCAGGCAGGTTCAGGTTCTTCGAAGCCCGTTGGGTTTCCGAGCCTATCACCAGCAGGTCCCAGTCGCTTTTCTCGGTATCCTCGCCTCTGGCAGCTGAGCCGAAAAGGAACGCTTCGCACCCCTCTGCCCCTTTCAGCATTTTCTGCAACGAGAGAATCGCGCTGAGCTTCTTCAATTCCTTAACTGCCGGGTTTTCCCTGTTCAGCGAGTACATTTTCGCCCTGCCGACCGTCCGGTGGGCTATAATCCCGTGGTTCTCCAAAACCCCCAGTGAACCGAAGAGCGTTTTCTTCGCCACTTCGATTTTCCGTTTCAGATCCGCGGCACTGAATTCGCTCGCGGGGTTGCCCAAAAAGAAGTCCAGTATGGTGTTTCCCCGTTTTCCAATGAGTTCAAAAAATTGAACCATATAGTTCACAAAAGTAAGTATTAGTTCACCTATTTATACTTTGCGATTTTTGACGGGCTAAAGAAGGAACCGCAAGCAACGTCACGCGGTGATAACAAATCAGTTATTCTGGTGTGTTTGTCGGTGGAATGGCGGATGTCAAAACCAAAAAGCTCTACTTACGTATATCGTTAGTTATCATAAATGATAACTTTATATATGCCAAAGTATAAATTGGTGGTATGGACTCGGATTCATTCCGTGATGCCCTTGAAAGGGAAGGCATCGTGGTTTTTTCGGCAAAGGATGCCGCGCGGATCATCAGCAAGCCTCCGGGCTATACGCGGCTATTCCTGTTCCGGCTCGCGAAACGCGGCAAGGTTTTGCGTGTCGAAAAGGGAAAATACTGCCTGCAGAGCGCGAATGAACTTGAAATTGCGTCAAACTTGGCGTACCCGTCGTATGTGTCGTTCCTTTCCGCGCTCGCCTTCCACAGGCTCACCACCCAAATCCCAATCCAAGTGCAGGTAGCGTGCACGAAGCAGAAAAAAAGCGTCTTGTTCGGCAACGTTCGGATAGCGTTTATCAAGCTCAAAAGGACCGCTTTCTTCGGTTTCAGGCGTTACGGCAACATGTTCGTGGCTGAACCGGAAAAAGCAATAATAGACGGTTTGTACTCGCCGGAGCGCCTTCCGCTTTCGGAAGTTCTTTACGCGCTGAAGCAGGGTATTGTGGGCACGGGAAAATTATGCGAGTACGCTGAAAAAACCGGCTCATCGATAGTGAAGAGAAGGCTCGGGTTGCTTCTTGAAAAAGCAGGCGCAGCCAAAGGTGCGTGCGGATTTAAGGCAACGGCAACCCGTTACTCCAACCTGAATCCGCTCCTTGGCGCAACTGGTGAACGGGACAAGAAATGGATGCTTATAGTGAACGAGGTGTTGGAATGATTACGAGGAAGGAACTTGAAGCGGCAGGACGAATGCTTGGATTCAATGCATACCAGGCGGAAAAAGACTACTTGCAGCACGCCTTCCTTGCCGCCTTGTACGCGGTTTCCGCAAACGAGTTCGTCTTCAAGGGTGGAACTGCCCTGCAGAAAGTGTTTGGGCTTGACCGGTTTTCCGAAGACCTTGACTTTACTTTCGCCGGAAAAACCGAAGACACTGTAGGGCTGGTTGAAAAAGCAGTTGGCGAGTTCAACAGTTTCACGGAAGCCAAGATTTCCAAGAAAAAGGAGCAGGCTGGCTCCAGCTCCTTCTCCCTGAAAGCGAAAGGACCGCTTTACGATGGGAGTGAAATTAGCGTCCAGACAATCCTCATGGAGATAAGCATGCGGGAAAAAGTCCTGAAAACGCCATCTGCAAAACGGGTTGTCCCGCCTTATGCCGACCTGCGGCCGTACGTGGCGCTTTGCATGGATCTGGATGAGCTGCTGGCGGAAAAAACCCGCGCAATCATGACCCGCGACAAGGCCAGGGACGTTTACGATGCGTGGTTCCTCCTCCGGAAAAACGCAGTTTTCAGCAAGGACAACGTGGACGCAAAGCTCGCGTATTATGGGAAGAAATTCGAATTCGCGGATTTCGAGAAAGCGGTCAAAAACAAGGAAAGGATTTGGGACGTGGAACTGAAAGTGCTGCTCAAAAACGTCCCGTCGTTCGGGGAAACAAGCGGCGAACTGTTGCGGGCGTTGAAAGAAAACGGATGATGGCCTAGTTACGGCGCGTTTTCCTTGGCCCTGATTCTCTCAATCATGCGGTCAAGCTCGTCGTCAAGCAGGCCGTCCACGAATGGGTAGATTCCCGCCTCAAGGCTCCGGTAGAAGAAGGCTTCCGCCAAATCCTTCTTGGAAAGCGGCCGAAGTTCGTCTTTTTCCCCTTGCCAGAGCTTGCCGAAGTTGATTTCAGCGGTTTCGCCCACTATCGTGCCCACAATTT
Organism: Microcaldota archaeon; assembly: GCA_016214445.1. Classification (GTDB taxonomy): domain Archaea; phylum Micrarchaeota; class Micrarchaeia; order Norongarragalinales; family Norongarragalinaceae; genus JACROM01. Next base: position 3,001 of record JACROM010000128.1, on the reverse strand, counting down.
CCTCCACTTTCATCATGTGCTTTACTTCAGCCCGCTTGGGCGTAGCCTTCAGTTCCTCTTCCTTGACGCCCATTTCCAAAAGGATGCCGCAAACAGGGCAAAGGGTTTTCGCGTCCGGATGGGCGTGAAACGAATGGTCCGGGCACGAGCACTCGGTCACCTCATCACAGAAAGAGCATTGGGTCTTCATGGCGGACTTAGGCGGTTAGGGTTTAAAACAGCGCTGGTCTTTCAGGGCATAGCATTTAAACTCCCGAAAAGCTAATTCTTACTTATGGATCTTAACGCTCCCCGTGGGACAAGAGACTTTTTGCCTGAAGAGGCAGCACTACGCGAGTCAGTTGCAGGCAAGCTCAAGGAAGTGTTCAAGAAGTACGGCTTTGTCCCACTGGAAACTCCTGTGATGGAGAACATCGAGGTTTTGTCCTCGAAATTCGCTGGCGGCGAGGAGATACTGAAGGAAACTTATTCCCTTACAGACCAGGGCGGACGCAAGCTTGGTTTGAGGTACGACCTTACTGTCCCGCTTTGCAGGGTTTTCGCCGACAACATGATGGCGAAACCGTTCAAGAGGTATCAAATCGCGTCGGTTTTCCGGGACGGTCCGCTGAAAAAAGGACGCTACAGGGAATTCGTCCAGTGCGACGTCGACACCCTTGGAGTGGAAGGGGTGGACGCGGAAGCAGAGATACTTTCCATGGTAAAGGAGGCCTTTTCTTCTATAGGTTTGGACGTTAAAATCAAGGTCAACAGCAGGCTTCTTTTGAACGGCTTGCTTGAGGAAGCTGGAGTGGAAGAAAGCAAGCAGCTTGGGGCGCTTTTGAGCTTGGACAAGCTGGAAAAGATAGGAGCTGAAGGCGTTGTCTCGGAAATGCAAGAACGCGGGCTCACGAAAAAACAAGCTGAAAAAGTGATGGATGTTTTCAGGAAAGCGGAAAAAGGTTTCGCGTTTCTGGAAGAAATCAAGAACGCAAACGCGACCGAAGGAGTGAAGCAGTTGAAGGAACTTTTTGCCCTTCTGAAAGCTTACGGAGTCCAGGCAGAACTCGTCCCGAACCTCGCGCGCGGCCTCAACTATTACACCGGAACCGTTTTCGAGGTTTACCTCAAGACAGGAGAAATAGCATCCTCGCTTGCTGGCGGCGGAAGGTATGACGATCTAGTGGGCCAGTTTTCCGGAAAGGAAAAAGTGCCTGCTGTAGGGATTTCTTTCGGCTTGGACGTCATAATGGAAGCGCTTAAAGACCATGGCGAAAGGAAAAACGCTTCCTCGGCGAAAGTTTACGTTTTCTGGATAGGCGACACGAAAAAGGACTGCATCAAGGTCATCCAGGAATTGAGGAAAGCAGGAATCCAATGCTTGTTGGATTTGGCTGGCAGGGGCGTAAGCAAGAATTTTGCGTTCGCTTCAAAACAGTCAATTCCGTTCGTGCTTATTGTAGGGGAAAAGGAACTCGAGGAAAAGAAGTTCACCCTGCGCGACATGGCTTCGGGGAAGGAAAGGAAGCTTTCGGTTGAAGATTTGAAGAAGGAATTGAAGTAAACCGCGGGCTAAGCCAAAGGGAATTTTCGTTCAATGGGGTTTGAGCCGTTTGAAATTTCGGGGGTTTACGCCCACTCCGGAGGGCGTATCATATGCCTATATAAGCCCCAAGCTTTAGGATTATTGCAAGAGCGGTTACCGTTCTTGTTTTACCTGTTTCCCTTAGGGAGCATGGCAAACGTATTTGGGTCGGAAATGTTTTTGGTCCAAATGCGGAATTTTAGGTATAATTTGGTGGTTTGAATGAAAGGAAAAGTGAAGATGTTTAACGCCGAGCGCAACTTCGGTTTCATAACCGGCGACGACGGCAAGGACGCGTACGTCCACATCTCTGCAATCTCCGACGGAAAGGCGTTGGCGCCAGGCGACATAGTCGAATACGAAGAGGAAACAGGCGAACGCGGTTTGCGCGCCAAGAACGTAAAGAAAGTTTAAGTTCCTTGTTTTGTCAGTCTGGGTCTTTTCGACCTCGGCTGCTTTTTGTTCAGGGATTTAGGCTTGCCTCTGAGCCGAATATGGCAGTCCGCGAAAATGAGACGAGTGACCTACCTGCCGCTGAAGCGGCAGGTAGGTCGCTTTCCTTTATTTATCTTAAGAGTTCCGAGTATTTTCTGAAAGTCACGATAAACCTGTTCTACTTTTTTTGATTTTGTCAGAAAACGAATTTCAAAAAAATTAGTTCCCACCAAAAACACGATTTTTTTGCCGATTTGTTCGAGTTCATTCATAGAAAAGTATGGGAACGTGCGCAAACGCGCGTTTTTAAAAGGTAGTAGCGAAGTTTTTTCAAAAAAAGCGTTGCCTTTTGTATCTTTAGCTTCTAGAAGTCGTTTTGCTTCTTTAGGTGCTAATTTTCCGCCTATTAGGTATCCCTCAAGGTCGGCAAATAATATACCTCTTTTGAATTGTAATCCATCATCCTGCCCGCCCATTTTCTTTATTCTCCAGTTTGAAGGGAAGTGTATCGAGTATTTTCCAAACCCAAACGGGTATTCTTTATCCATAACGATATCATTACTTGCGTGCTGTTTTTATTTTTTTCGATAAACGCGGCTCTGTCCCATTTTTACATAATCAACACCCTCAAATTGTAAGCCACAACACGCAACTCCAACTCAGCACACTGGCAAGGCCAGCGCACGGCGCAGAGAACTGGACTGCACCCCTAAAATCGGACGGGTAGTTACCTGAGTTTTCCTGATTTTTTATACACGACCTACTTTTACGACGTAAAAACCGGGTGTGGGACAGAATTAGGGTGGGGCTAGGTTGAACAGGTTATGCCAAAGATTGGCGCAAGTTACCGCGGTTTCAATCCGGCCGTCGCGCCGCGCTCTTGGAAGCGTTGAAGTACTGCCGCGATGGTGCTTCGTGTAACTTCACAAGCTTGCGCGATTTCGTCGATTGATTCGCCTTGTTTTCGGTGGACGGCGATTAGAAATCGCATTCGAGGTTTGG
>JACROM010000126.1 GCA_016214445.1 Microcaldota archaeon | reverse complement strand
CCAAGCCTTCAGGCGCGGCAACGTGTTTGACTGTCGCAGAGGAGGACAAAACCACGTCCGTTGCACCTAAGCCAGAAGCCTTTGCGTCAATCTTCAGTTCTTTTGAATTCAGAATCAACGTTGCTGCAATAGCCTGCCCGGAGTGGACTTTGGCTACAGCATCCTTCAATGCAGGAGCGCCGAACGACTTGCCGTAAACGCTTGCAACGAATTCCTTTTCCGCATGGATGTTGTTCACCAGAATCGCGGGCTCTTCATACAACCCTTCAGCTCCGCGCAACGTTATCTCGCCGCTAGTAGGCATGAGCATGAACGCGTACTTGTCGGACGGGTGGTCTGGTACTGGATTGACCTTGAAGGTCAGGTACGCTTGAGACTGGGCGCCGCCGAAGCCTTTGCTCCAGAAGCGGAGGTTGAACGCCTTGTTATCCTTGACGGACAGCTTCAAACCGCCGCCTTCTTTCTCGGCGTATTGTATGCATTCCTTTTTAGGAGTGAAGTATATGACGTACGTCCTGTACTGGTTGCGCACGAGCCCGGCGAGGCTGGATACCTGGTTTGAAAGTTCGCCTCCGAGTATGCGGTTCGTCAGGCCGGAACGCACTTCTTCTATGCGGTAGCAGCTGGCGCCAGGTTTATCGAAATATATGTCGGTAGTAGTCAGCACCTTGTTTACCACGCTGAAAGCCATGGCGTTGAAAGGAATCAGGGAATAGATTTTCTTGGTGCAGGAGAGCTTGTTGCCTTCCAAGTTGCATTCGTCCTCGTTGTTGTTGATGAACTGCAGGCCGTTGGTGTCCGAAATCAAAACAACAGGGGCGGTAAGTGCGGTATAGGCGCCCTGCTGGTCATTCATGCCTTGCGACAGGTAGTGTTTCGGCAGTATCTGCGCAAGTGAAGGCGGCTGGCAAAAGGCAGCAAGTGGCGGGCCGACAGGTGTTGGCGACGCTGCTGGAGTAGCTGACGCTCCTGGCGCTGCAGCCGGAGCGGCGCACGATGAGGCGAGCCACACGTCCTGCGTTGAGGCGAACAAGCCAGCCGGGGTTGTCGAAGTCAGGGTCATGACGCACTGGCCTTCCAGCGAGGTTGGAGTGAGCAGTAGTTTGGTGTCCTTGCCGGGCTTCACTTGGAACGAGAGCGTGGAGGAGGCGGATGACGAGAGGTTGGTGCTGCCCGAGTCTCTAGAAACAGCTGTTCCGAGCGCGCGCACTGAGGCGCATGAGCCGGAGAACGAGCCGCGCACGTTGAGTTTGGTGGTCAACGGCGTTGTAACGGAGAGCGTGTTCCTGCTGGTGCAGGACATTTCAACAAGAGACGGGTCCTGGTCGAACGACAAAGCATCCGCGGTAGTAATTGTGATTTCCTTTTTCACGTCGCTGAAGCCGTTGCGTTGGACTACTAGGTCTGCTGCCCCTACTGAAGTGGGCGAAATACCGGACAGCAGGTAGGAGCCGTCCTTGCCGTGTTCCTCTGTTCCGTCGCCTAACATGCTCAATGCGCCAGACGGGAACCCGTTGAACGGAGCTCCTTTGGTTTCCTTGAAGATGATTTTTGCGTCGTCGATTGATTTTCCTTCCTTGGAGAGGATGGTTACCTTGATGGAGTTGCCTTGGTTGGCAGTCAATTCAAGCGGGTCAGCTGAAACGCTCAACACGCCGGTTCCCTGCACTACGACGTAGCGCTGCGCTTCGAGCAAAGTGCCGGAGGCGTCGCCGAAGTTGAACGCGATTTTGGCGTTCTGGGTCGGGATGCCTGCTTTTAGGGTGACGCTTCCAGTGGTTTCTCCTGCAAACGAGAGCGGTATGGTAAGTGAGTTGCCTGAAGCTGATACAGCGGAGCCGAAGTCGTAACCCTTTATCTCGAGCGACTTGTCCACGTCAATCTTGAGGAAAGGCGAGTCAAGCGAGGAGAAGGCGCGGAGGTTGATTTCGACAGTGAACTCAGAATTGAGCGGGATCATCATGCCGTTTGCCGAAGTCGAGGAGTTGAGCCTGAAAAGAGCGGACAAGCAAGCGGAATCGCTGCAGGTCGTTCCGCCCTCTTTTACGGGTATTCTCAGCTCCATGGTTTTGGCGTAGCACCAGTCGAGGTCGTCGGTTTTTTCTTTCGAGCCGAAAGCCTTGTCTTCCGGTAACCTAAGGAACGACGAAGCCTTTTTGGCGGAAAGACGGTACTGCAAAACAAGCTCGTCCTGCGCTGTTGCCTTGGGCGTAACGAACACTGTGGAGGAAATCGTCTTGGAACCGAAGTCGGTGAACGAGTAGTCTATCCACTTGAGTTCCTTGCCCTGGTCCGACATGCCGTCCGCGCAGGCTTGGCCGGGAGTGTAGGCGGAGCCTTTCAGTATAGTTGCAGTCGAAGGCTTAGAGTAGTCGGTGAACACTGCAGGTTCGTCCGAAGCAGAAGAGCCTTTGCCGATTAGCATGAACGCGCCTGCTTTTTCCGCTTTAGAAGGCAGGTTAACTGAAAGGAGGAACTTGTACGTACGGCCTTTGTCAACAGACGAAACGTTCTTGCCATAGAAGTCAACAACCCGGACATCCAGAACCTTGAGTTCGTCGGAGAGCGAGGAGTCGAGCAACACCACTTCCTTCTTTAGGTTTTGGGCAGCTGGAACGTCAAACTCTTCGGACGTGGCAGTAATGAATCCCTTGGATTCCGCTTTCAGGTAGAGTTTCGTTTTAGCTGGAACAGTGAGCGTGCACGCCACCTTGCTGCCGGAGCATGAGGCGATTACAGAGTTGTCGGAGAACTTGTACGCCGTGAAAGTCGCTTCCAAGGCGCTGCTTGTTCCGGCTTGCTTGGCGAGAACTGAAACATAGGCGTCCGCTGGTTTGAGCTTGACGTTCACTTCCTTTTCCTCTACTGTAATTGAAACGAGGTCGCTCGCGCCGCTGTCCGCCTCATAGGAAGCTATGGCCTTGACAGTTGCGTCAACAGGCAACCCGGTGAAAGCGGCCGAGCCGTCAGCAGCAGTTTCCTGGCGCGGCAGGCCCAGGAAATAGCCGTCGCTCGAAACAATGGTGACTGACGCCATTTCAACAGGCACCTCTTCCTGGTTGATTACGTTGACTTTGAGCGAACCGTAGTTGCCTATCACTGCTTTTATGAGCTTGAGCTGAGTAGCTTCTCCTCCCTTCATCACCCTGGTTCGCGCTGGCAGGTAGCCTGGCGCGTAAGCAGTGGCGTAGACGCTGGCTGTCGCGGAAGCCTCAAACAAAACCATTCCGCCGGAATCCGTTGCAGCCGAAGTTATCTGTTTGAGCGGCTTTTCCGCGAAGAACAGGCTGACCTCCGCGCCTTCTATGGGAAGCTTGTCCGCGCCAACGACTTCTATTTGTATTGACGAGAAATCCGGTGTTTGCCCTGTTTTCGGTTTGGCTTTGAGCAGGACAAGGAAGTCCGTTGTCTCCCCTGCTGGTTTCGGGTCGGAAGTGTAGGTCTCGAAGCCTTCAAGCGGCTCCACTACCACGTAGACGCTCGTGCCGATTGCCGCCGCATCAGGGAAGAAAACCTTGCCGATGCCGTCGGTGTAGTCGCCGTCAAGGGAAGCTCCTGTCGCTTCCTGCCCGAGACTGACGCGCGCGTCAACCACCGGGTCGCCTTTCTGGTCGAGCACTTCAACTGAAACAGAAGCTTTCGGCGCGTCAGGTATTTGCGGGTCGGGTGCATCGGAAGACAATGAGACCTCGCACGCGCCTTTGCCTGCAAAGCAGGTGTGCGTCTGCTCCTTGTAGCCTTCATACCTGAGGCGCATGTTGAAAGAGTCCGCCGGCGAGTTGTACGGCACGGGCACTTTGCCCTGTGCGTCGGTCTCGAGCTCCACAATCAAGCCGTCCGGGTTCTTCGAGTAAACCGTGACTCCGGGCAGCGGGTTGCCGTTGTCGTCCGTCACGAACAGGAAGAACTGTTCCTGTTTGCCCTTCTTCTCCAGCTCGAGATTAAGTTCCTGATTTGCAGCCGAGGTAGTGGTAGTGTTTCGGAAGAAAGGCGAGTAGCCTTCTTGCTCAACTGACAACAGTACCCTCGTGCGTTTCGGGATTCCGGTGAACACTGCAACCCCGTCAGCGGTCTTCTCCAAAAGGACGTTGTCTCCGTAGGACAGCTTCACCAAAACGCCCTCAAGGGACGAGCCTTCGGCTAGGACGCTTACGGAAACCGTTGCGGTGTCGCCGGTCTGGAGACCGACGATACTGCCGCCAACAAGCGAGTACGCGCCGAAAAGCAAGGCGCCTAAAACCAGCAACGACAAAACCGAAAAGACCGGGAAAGACGGGATACCGCGGGCTTCGATGGGGTCCACGAAATATTCGTAAACCTTCGTGCCTTGCTTTTCAAGGCCGTCCATGAAGTCGTAGTACTTGTCCTCCAAGGAATAGTATATGTCCTCGAGTGCCATCAGGATACCACGGATAAAATTGGCGTAAACTAATATATAAATAGGACTAAAAAGCGTTGAAAAACTATGAACTATCTGCAGCATTTGGCGGCCGCATTTTTGGCAGCGCACGCGATGAACTTTTTCCTGAAAATCCCGTGGACGCCCCAACTGGCAGCTGCAGTTTTCCTCGGGGCGATACTCGCGGACGTTGACCATTCCAAAACGAAAATATTCAAGTTTCTTGTAGCAGCCGCAGCCGCTTCGGTTTTCGCCATAGCGTATACTGCAAACCTCGGCGTCCTGATTTCAACTGCCGCGGGCATAGCAACCGCGGCAGCTGTTTTTTTGCTGAAGCCGAAGCACAGAAGCGTAACACACTCGTGGGTCGCCGTATTGGCTTACGTGGTTCTGTTGTTCGTTTTGACGCGGAACATCCGCGTTTCCCTCAACGGTTTTGCTGGTTACGCCGCTCACCTGCTGCTGGACTCCAAAACAAGCGGTTTTTATTTCAAGAGAAAGTAACACAAATCATGATTGACGCGCTGAAAGAGGCTTACTTCAAGCTGGAAAACGCATACTACGATTTGATGGAGGCGCTCCAGAAAGCTGGCGCTCCTGTTTACGATTTCTTCGTGAAGCCCATAGAGGGAAGGGGAATACCGAGCTTCCCGGTTTTCTGCGCCGTAATTCTAGCGGTCATGGTCGGCTCGCTATTACTTCTTTCCATGCCCGCAGCGCAAAAAACAGTAACCATCAGCGTCAACGCGAACGGGATAGCTGTCGACGGAGCGCTGGTGGAGCTGAAGGTCGGCAGTGAAGTAGTCGCTTCCGGAAGGACGCTCGGAGGCAAGGTTGTTTTCTCGGGAGTGCCGTCTGAAAACGCGGTTGTCTCGGTGACGAGCAGCGCGGGCAACGCGAAAAAAATCCTTTCAGGCGGAGACACAAAACTCACCGTCAGTTTAGGAGCTGGCAAGGACAGCTCAGGCGAGTCGGACGTGATAGAATTGACGGTGCTCGACAGGAAGACTTCGGGGCCAGTTGAAGGAGCGGACGTGAAGTATACGATTGAAGGAAAAATCTCTCAGGCTAAAACGGACGCGGCCGGAAAGGCGGTCCTGCCCAAATCGCAGATAGTGAACATCCAGGTAAGCAAGAAAGGATACAAGACTACCATTCTGGCCATAAGGGGAGGCGGCGAATCAACAGTCTACCTCGGAAAAAACGAGACAACAGTCCAGTTGTTCGACGACTACAAAATAATCAACGCGGAAAAAGTGCGCGTCACGGTTTCCGTTGTCGATGATGCTGGCGAAACAGTTGACGCGATTGTTTCGTTGTACGACACTTCCGGAAAGAAACAGGGCGAGGCGCAGGCTTCCCAGGGAATCGCATTGATAGAATCTGAAAAAGGCGCGGAAGTCTACGTCGTCGCGCGCGCGCAAGGCTACCTGTTGTATGACGGCGCAGCCGAAACAAAATTCGCGGAAGAAGGAACATCTTTCAACATCATGCTGAAGAAAGCGCCTGCAGGCCAGAACCCGACGAAAATAACCGCGAAAGGCAAGGATTCCAACCCTCTTGAGTTCAAGGCGCAAATCATCAAGCCGCCGAGGCTTGTTTTGGTGGAGAACCAGGGAAGCGAATGGTTGATAGACGTGACTCCCGGAAACTATCTGGTTTGGGTTCACGCGCAAGGCTATATACCGCAGAGCGCGCCTCTGAAAGTGGGCGAAGAGAACGTTTTCATCCTAGAAAAAGCAACTGCGTTCAACTCAGGAAAACTCGCTGTGAGCGTGGTTGACGAGTACTCTTCCGTTTTGGAGGACGCCTCGGTTTACGTTTACCAGAAAGGAAAACTTGTTTACACCGGCGCGAAAACGGACGGCTCGGGCAAAGCGGCTTATGAAAACGTGCCTCTTGGCGAGGCCAACGTGACTGCAGCTAAAGGGAACGCGGAAGGAAGCGCGACAACAAACATAGCCGAAGGGGACAACTCAGCTGCAGTAATGGTGGAAGCGCACAACGCTTTCCTGAAAGTGGAAGTGAAGGACGCGCTTACAGGCGGAGCAGTGAAGGCGAAAATATCTACAGAGTCCGTTAATGGTTTGGTGCAGGAAGAAACCGCTTCATCCGCAACGCTCAAGACCAAGTCCGCGGTAGAAAGCACTCTCTCTATAACAGCTGACGGCTACCTGCCTTACGTTGCCAGCCTTTTCTTGGCAGACGGCGAGGAAAAATCCGTTAACGCGTCGCTCGTGCCTACGAGTGCCGCTACAGGAGCGAAAAGCGAGTTCGTGCTCGTAAAGGACCTGTCCGGAAAAACAGCGGGGAGCTTGAAGCCCGGAAAAGATTACATCGTCGAGATAAACGCAACGCCTACCGCTTCCGCTGAAAACATGACGTTGTACCTGCGGGTCGGTTCAGGCGCTTCTGCTGAAGGGGAACTTGCCTACATCGTCGAACACTCCGACGCGGACTTCGCTTTAAAGAGCTCCACCTACACTCCCGACGAAGAGTGCGTCGACCTTAACGCGGCCAACATCAAGGAAAAAATAAAGTGGGTGGAACTCGGCTACAACTCCGCCGCTTTAAGGACCGCTTCTTTCCTCATAAGGGTAACCAGCGGCGCGAAAAGCAACCAGGAGCTATCTTTCTTCTACAGGACTTCTTCGCAATCCAAAAGCATAATCGCGCGCGACCCGACTGACGATTCTGCCAAGGCGTGCTACGCGAAAACGAACGAAAAGAAAATACCTATAACAGCAGACGCGGCAGCAACAGCCCAGCAGGCAACAGCTCCAGCCGCAACACAATACAATACGCCGTCAGACACCGGATTCACCAAACAGCTCGACATCGCTTACGACCCGAAAACCGGAAAAGTCAACGTCGGAACAGACAAGATAGTGCTTCAAGTTGATGCGGTTTATTCCAAGGACATCGTTCCCCTGAATTACAAGGACGCGGACTGCAAGATAGACGCGAAACTGCAGTCCCCTTACGAGAGCTGCTTCTCCGTCAGCAGAAATGCTTTGGAATTCCGAACCGGCGACTACGTGAGCGGGTGCGCCGCCAAGGTGAAAGGGAATGAAGTGGTGCTGCCGGAAGGGGAAAACTTCCTTATCTTGCAAGCGCAGTGCGCCGCAGAAACCAGTTTGACGAAGATAAAAATAGAAATCAACCAAGCCGAAGCAACTTCGGTTGTTTCAGCTCCTTCCTCGCTTGACGGCGGGCAGGGAACAGCGAAACTTTTGTACGTGATAAACCAGAAACAAGGAGGAAGCAGGCTGCTCACTCCTATAGGCGCGTCCTCCGAAGTAATCGCGCCTTCGCACGGCGCTGCAGCTTTGGCGTGGAGCGGGCCCGGAACACTTACCTTGATGGAGGACGACGTGGTAGTCGGAGAATGGAACTACAAAACCGAAACCACTTACTTCCAGGGAATCGGCGCAGTTGGGACGCGCGTTGACTCGTGTTCCGACTACGCCTGCTGCATGCAGGGCTGGTGCGCAGGAAAAGCTTTGCTTCAGGCAGTGCAGGACTTCAAGAAAAAGGCAGCCCAGACCGCGCATGCAACGCAGTTCAGGAGAAGCGGAACAACAGCAAAAGCAAGCGGAAAAGACATCCAGCAGCTCAAGGGAAGCACCACCACACTGAACGGAAAAGACGCGCAGTTCAGGAGCGGCACAACTTCAATGGACGGAAAAGACCTATATTTCACCGAAGCAGCCGGTAGCGCGGCAACCCAGTTCAGGGGAAGCGGCATAGCTTCGTCGCCGTTGTATTTTGCGGAAGCAGCTGCCGTAGCAACGCAGAGCGGCGAAACCTTCGTTTTCAGCACAGTAGCCCAAATCGGCGAGAACGCGGAAAAAGTACTTGCCCAGACGGGTTTCGCAGTGGAGCGGCCGGGCGCGTGCGTGGAGAACAACCCAGGAGTCTATTTGTTGCAGGCGTCCACAACCGACGGCAACGCTTTCACCTACTCCGCGAAGACAATGCAGCTAAGCAACAACCTCGACAGCCCGAACAACAAGGTGTTTTTGTGCAACTTCGTTTACGCGGTAGGGCCGGATGTAGCGGGCCCAGCTACTCCGGGCGGCCAGTCGCCGTCGGACAACGGAGCAAAACAACCCAACGCAGCTAACCAGGACCAGCTCGACCCGAACGCAGGCCAGCACGGCCAGCCCCAGATCCACCACTCGCGCTTCACGCAGGCCATCGAGTTCGCGAAACAGTGCGAGGCCGCTGGGAAGGAGGTGGCAAAGAAGCCGCCTGAAAACGAAGAGCCGAAACCCGACAGCGTAATACAAGGCGGAAGCTGCCCGAGGTTGGACAAGATCGTCGGAGAAAAAAACCGGCAGAAAGCGGAAAGCGCGCAACACGAGTCCAACGATTTCGAGGGACCGGTATGGAAGAAACAAAAGGAAGAAGAGAAAAAAGCGAAAAAAGAATATGACGCAGCGGATGGAAAAGCACGGGGCGGAGAAGGCTGCATGCAACTGAAAAATAACATAAAGCAGATCATAGCGGCTAACTCCCAGTGCGGAATAAGCGTAACATACAAGTCTAGAAAAAACAGCGAACTGAATCCCCACGCGTTTAAATACAACAGACCACCGCCGCCAAAAATAATAGAGGTTGCAGAGTGCGCAGTCAAAGAAACAAAGCACAACTGCGTATCAAATAACAAAAACCCGAATAACTGCGCAGCATGCGATGCAGCAATAACGCAAATATGGGCCGAAGATAAAAAAATGGAGGAGACCTTTGCAGGTATAGTAAGAACGCCTACTGAAACCTACGACAAGGAATACGCTAAAACCGAGAATCTAGTCAAAGAAACTCAGGAAGCCGCCAAAAACTGCAAAAGGGCAGAACAAAGGTGCCGAGGAGGAGAGGCGCCTACACCAAAGACGGTCAGCGAGCAGGAGCCTTCACCGAACTTCCCGCGGACAGCCGAGTTCACTTGCTTTGTCTTGGGACCGAAGACGAGGGGCGGGGACGACGAGCTGAGGCAGGCAAAAGAGCTTGCGTATAGAACGAAAGACGTTGGCGCAGGCGAACTGCTGCCCTACATGAATCCACAATCTGGCGAAACGGTTGCGGCGCCAAAGAAAATCATGACGTTCGCGGAAGCTGCACAACAAAGCGCGCCAAAGAAAACCATAACCTTCGCTGATGGGACAGAAAGCGCACCGGCAGCAGGAGGAAAACAAGAACCTTACGGCTGCAAGCCGCTGTGCCAGCCGCAGGACAAGTGCACTGAAACAATGTACCTCGGAGCGCAGCTTGTTATGTACCTCCACTATGGTTTGACAATGGATTGCAAGGAGAAGGTCCAATCCGCAGGGATAACGGGCATGGCTGCGCCGTTCACTGCTGCAGGAAGCTACGGCAACCTTGGAAAATACGCCGGGTTCGCTTCGCTCTTCGGGGCTAAGGACACGTGCAACGGAGCCAAAAGCGCGTTTAGCAAGGACCAGCCTGGAGGACCAGAAGGTTACCAGCAGGCGATTTCACAGGAAGCGTTATCGCAACTCCAGCAGAAACAGCAGGAACAAGAAAAACAGAAACAAACCGACGCAACCACTCAGAACCAACCTCAAACACAAGACCAAACCCAGCCAACGCAAACCGCGAACCTGCCTCCTGCGGGCGGAAGCACGACAACCGTCACTTCAGGAACAGGGACAACCGGAACGCAAGGAAGTTCAACTTCTTCGACGGCAACAATGCAAACAGGTATTTCATGCTCTTCGGATTCGGCCTGCTCTCAAGTTGACTGCAAGCTGGCTGACAGTGAGAAACCAGCTGGAAGCATCCTGCAGAAGAAGTGCGCGTCAAGCAAGTGCGAATGCAAACTGACTGCCACGGCGATATCACCAGCTCAAAAGGATTTCCTCGGCGGAAAAGGCTACGCCTGCTCCGAGGCTTCGGGCGTGTGGACGTGCGTCATGACTCCGGCGGCAACAACAGGGAGCAGCACAACAACGACAACCACAACTTCAGGAACAGGGACAACCGGAACAACAGGAGGCACAACAACGACATCATCCACTACGCCCGCCACTACAACCACAACAGCGCAAGCAAAGGAAGGCGACGCGTGCTCGAAGGATACTGACTGCACAGGAATAAGCTGCGGCTCCGGTGAAGACAAGGTTTGCATACCGGACGAGGGCACGGCAAACAAAAAGTGCAGGTGCGCCTGAAACCAACTCGACCGGAGAAAAAAACATGCCGAAAAGAAAAAAACTCAAAAGCCTCTTCGGGGTAGACAAACAACTTCAGTAGTTGGCCCTTTTGAGTTTTGAAACCCGGTTTATTGAGCCAACCGAAAAATTTTTCGTCTAGTTTTACTTGATGGGAAGAGTTT